>DATCLR010000042.1:0-20132 GCA_036563785.1 Burkholderiales bacterium
GTGCTACATCGCGCGGCCCTCCTTCCCCGCCCGGAGCAGCTTCTCGCACCGGACCGTCTGCCCCTTCGGCTTCTCGTTCGCGAGCTTCTGCTTGGGCGCGCCGGGCCGTTTCAGCCACTCCTCCTCGGCGATCGGCTTGCCGAGCTTGGGCCCGCATCGGCCTGCACCTTCGAGCGCTCGAGACGCGCCACGCGGTCCATCTCCTCGGCGAGATTGTCCATCGCCTTCTCGGGCGTCACCGAGCCGCGACCGCCTCGCCGATGTTCTGCCACCAGAGCCCGCCGCCCCAGGGCACGCGCCGGCGCTTCTATTCCAGCCGCAAGACGACGAGCGAGCGCGCTTCGACGGCGATGCCGCGCTGCGCCGCGTAGGTGGTCAGCTGCTCCTCGGTGTAGCGCTGCCGCAGACGCTCGTCGATCTCGGCGTTGCGCTGCTCGGCGAGCTCCTCGACCAGGCGGTTGCCGCCCGCGCGCAGCTCGAGCTCCTGGACCACCTGGCGGCTCAGCGCGCGCAGGGCCGCACGCTGCTCCGCCGTCAGATGCCGGGGACGGCGGTCGATGACACAGAGGGTGCCGATGCTGTGCCCGGCCGGCGTTATCAGCGGCGCGCCGGCGTAGAAGCGCAGCTTCGGGTCGGCGGTGACGAGCGGATTGTCGGCGAAACGCGGATCGGCGGCCGCATCCGGAACCTCCATCACGTCGTCCTCGAATATCGCGTGCGCACAGAACGCGACCTGCCGCGGCGTTTCCTGCGCCTCGATGCCAACGCGCGCCTTGAACCACTGCCGGTCCTTGTCGACCAGACTCACGAGCGCAATCGGCGTCTGGCACACCTGCGCCGCGATGCGCGCGAGGTCGTCGAACACCGCCTCCGGCCCGGTGTCGAGCACGCGGTAGCGCTGCAGCTCCTCCAGACGCTGCGCCTCGTCCACCGGCAGCGGCGCTGCGGGCGCTTCCGAGCGGCGGCGCGTACGTATCGGCCGGCCGTCGCTCGTATCGAGGATCTTCACCCACTGCGCCCCCGCCTCCCCGGGAAGCGTGAACGTGAGCGGCTCGTAGTGGGCGTTGAACATGAGGTAGAACGTGTCGTCGCTCACCCGCTCGCCGCGGGCATCGAGCTCGTCGAGCGCCTCGCCGTTCAGATACACGCCGAGCGACTTGGCGAAGCCGATCGCCCAGTCCTCGTCGCTCATCGGGACGCCGTCGGGACGGTACCAGACGATGTCGCTCACCCCGGCGCCGTGTATCGCGCGGCCGAGGAAGAAGCGCCGGCGGTGGAACACCGGGTGCCGCCGGCGGAAGTGGATGAGGCTTCGGGTGAAGTCCCGCAGCTCCCAATCGGCCGCCGCCCAGTCGAGCCACGAGATCTCGTTGTCCTGGCAGTACGCGTTGTTGTTGCCGCCCTGGGTGCGCCCGATCTCGTCGCCGGCGAGCAGCATGGGGATGCCCTGCGACAGCAGCAGCGTCGCGAGGAAGTTCCGCTGCTGGCGCGCGCGCAGCGCGTTGATCGCCGCGTCCTCGGTCGGACCCTCCGCGCCGCAGTTCCAGGAGCGGTTGTGGCTCTCGCCGTCGCGGTTGTCCTCGCCGTTCGCCTCGTTGTGCTTGTCGTTGTACGAAACCAGATCGCGCAGCGGGAAGCCGTCGTGCGCCGTCACGAAGTTGATGCTCGCGAACGGCTTGCGCCCGTTGGTGGCATAGAGATCCGAGCTGCCGCTCAGCCGGTACGCGAACTCGCTCAGCCGCCGGTCGACGCTGCGCCAATAGTCGCGCGCGCAGTCGCGATACTTGCCGTTCCACTCCGACCAGTTCGCCGGGAAGTTGCCGACCTGATAGCCGCCTTCGCCGATGTCCCACGGCTCGGCGATCAGCTTCACCTGGCTCACCACCGGATCCTGCTGGATCAGATCGAAGAACGACGACAGCCGGTCGACCGCGTGCAGCTCGCGCGCGAGGGTGGACGCGAGGTCGAAGCGGAAGCCGTCGACGTGCATCTCGGTCACCCAGTAGCGCAGCGAGTCCATGAGCAGCTGCAGCACGTGCGGATGGCGCATGTTCATGCTGTTGCCGGTGCCCGTGTAATCCATGTAGAAGCTCGGGTCGTCGGGCACGAGCCGGTAGTACGCGGCGTTGTCGATGCCCTTGAAGCAGAGGGTCGGCCCCAGGTGGTTGCCCTCGGCCGTGTGGTTGTAGACCACGTCCAGGATCACCTCGATGCCGGCCTCGTGCAGGGCCTTCACCACCACCTTGAACTCCTGCACCTGCGCGCCGTCCTGGCCGTGGGCGCTGTAGCCGTTGTGGGGCGCGAAGAAACCGATCGTGTTGTAGCCCCAGTAGTTGCGCAGCCCCTTCTCCAGCAGATGCGCGTCGTGCACGAACTGGTGCACCGGCAGGAGCTCGATCGCCGTGATGCCGAGGTCCTTCAGGTATTCGATCGCCCTGGGATGCGCAAGACCGGCGTACGTGCCGCGCAGTTCCTCGGGCAGCTCCCGGCTCAGCCGGGTGAGGCCCTTCACGTGCGCTTCGTAGATCACGGTCTCGTGCCACGGCGTGCGCGGGTGGCGGTCGTTGCCCCAATCGAAGAACGGGTTGACCACGACCGAGCGCGGCACGTAGGGCGCGCTGTCCGCGTCGTTGCGCGTGAGCGGATCGGCGTGGCGGTGGCCGAACACGGCTTCGTCCCACCGCACCTCGCCGACCACGGCTTTCGCGTACGGATCGAGCAGCAGCTTGGCCGGATTGCAGCGATGGCCCGCCGCCGGATCCCACGGTCCGTGGACACGAAAACCGTAGCGCTGCCCCGGCTGCAGATTCGGGAGGTAGCCGTGCCAGCAGAAGCTCGTCACTTCGGGCAGATCGATGCGCGTTTCGACGCCGGCGTCGTCGTAGAGGCACAGCTCCACGCGCTCGGCGACTTCCGAGAAGAGCGAGAAATTGACGCCCATGCCGTCGTACGTCGCGCCGAGCGGATAGGGGTGCCCCGGCCAGATCTTCATGGCTGCCTCCTTGCTGAAAGACGCGCCGCGCGCGGGATTCCGGGCGCCGCAGGAAACCCGGTCGCCGCTGCGGCCAACATAAACGGCGTCCGGGCGCGGCAAAACGGGGGCAACTCCCTACGCGGCGGCGTCATTCCCGATTGACGCCCCGCCGGCGCCCTCCTAGTGTCCGGACGACCCGTTCCGGTCGCAGGCCGCCCGTGCTTCCCGCCCCTTCGCACCCCGATGCCGCGCGACTCGCGGCGCTGATCCGTCCCGGCATGCGCGAGCACCTCGAGCACGAGCTGCTCCCGCGGTACTTGAGCGCACGGCGCTGGTACGCCGCGAAGGACGCCGGGCCGCCGGACGTCCGCATCGTGCAGGCCGAGACGTTCGCCCATCCGCGGGGTGCGGCGCTCCTCGCGCTCGTGCGGGTCGTCCCGCCAGGGCAGCCGCCGCAAATCTACTTCGTGCCGCTCGCGCTTTCGTCCGAGGCACCTCACGACGAACGCAGCCTGGTCGGAGCCCTCTCGATCGAGGGGGAATCGCGCCACCTCATCGACGCCCTCGCGGACGACGCCTCGGTGCGCGCGCTCGTCGCTGCGATGCGGGACGGCGTGCCGCGCGGCGCGGTGCGTTTCATGCGCACGCGCGCCTTTCCCGAAGGCATTGACCTCGCCGAGGGGACGATCGCGCGACCGCACGCCGAGCAGTCGAACTCCTCGGTCATCGTCGCCGGCGCGATGCTCAAGGCGTTCCGCCGCGTGCAGCCGGGCGTGCATCCCGAAATAGAAATGACGCGCCACCTGACCGAGCGCACCGAGTTTCGCCGTTTCGCCCGGCTGCTCGGCGCGGTCGAGCTGAGTGCGCCCGACGGCGCACCGACCGTCGTGTGCGCGCTGCAGGCGCTGATACCGAACCGGGGCGACGGCTGGACCGTCGCGGTGAACGCGCTCGAGCGCATCGCGCGCGGCGAGACGCGACCGGCGCAAACGCAGCTCATTGCGCTCGCGGCGCGGCTCGGGGCGCGCACGGCGGAGCTGCACGTCGCGCTGGCCGCGGCGAGCGACGACCCCGCGTTCGCGCCGGAGCCCATCACTGCTGCCGATCGCCGACAGTGGCGCGAAGCCGTCGCCGCACGCGCGCGCTCCGCGCTCGCCGGCGTGCGCCAAGCGCAGCCCCGGCTCATGCGCGGCGCCGCGGCGCTCGCAAACCGCCTGTGCACGCTCGCGCCCGAGATAGACGATCGCATCGCCGCGCTCGCCGACACGCCGCTCGACGCCGTGCGCACGCGGGTGCACGGCGATTACCACCTGGGACAGGTGCTCGTCGGCGGATCGGATGTGTACGTCATCGATTTCGAGGGCGAGCCGATGCGACCGCTCGCGGAGCGCCGGGCGAAGCAGTGCGTGCTGCGCGACGTCGCCGGGATGCTGCGCTCGTTCAGCTACGCGGCCGCCGCCGCGCTGTATCGCGACCGGGGCGGGTCCGAGGGCGGGGCGACACGCCTCGATGCCGCGACGGCCGCGATGTCGCAGGCGTTCCTCGCCATCTACGCCGACGCCATGCGCGGCTGTCCGAGCTTTCCGCCCGCGCCGCAGGCGCGCCGCGTGCTCGAGCTGTTCCTGCTCGAGAAGGCGCTGTACGAGATCGACTATGAGATCGCGAATCGGCCGGACTGGGTCGCGATTCCGCTCGCCGGCGTGCTTACGCTGCTTCGCGGAACACCGGCCGACGGCGAGGGGTCCGCGTGACGCCCCGTCGCAGCGCAGCTACGACCGCCGCCGTTTCCGCGCAACGAGGCACGTTTCATGTGTGCTGAAGACGCATTCCGCGCTTTGCGATCGCGGGCACCCAAGACAATCGGGCGAAGCGGCTCGCGGGGAGGTCGTCGCACCCCTTTCGTCGCCGCGCCCTTTCCGCCGCGGCTCCCGACGGAAAAGGCACAGCTCTGCCCTGACACCCCGCCGCGCACATGTGAGAAGTCGATCGCGGGAGGAGGGTTTGCGCGGAGAACGAGAGAGTGGCGACAACGGCCAGGAAGCGAGGGAGGACCGCCCCGAACGCAGAATCCGGTGCAGCGGCGTCGAAGCTGATCGATGCGAGGATCGAGGCGCTGGGCGACTGGCGCGGCGCAACGCTCGCGCATGTTCGTGCGCTCATCCGGGAGGTCGATCCCGACGTGGTCGAGGAGTGGAAGTGGCGCGGCGTTCCGGTCTGGTCTCACGACGGAATAATCTGCACCGGAGAGACCTACAAGGACGTCGTGAAGCCGACCTTCACCAGGGGCGCCGCCTCGACGATCCGTCGGGCCTGTTCAATGCGAGCCTCGACGGCAACACACGGCGGGCTATCGATCTGCGCGAAGGCGACGAGATCGACGCGAAAGCATTCAAGGCGCTGGTTCGCGAGGCGGTGGCGCTGAACACTTCGGCGTGCCGATCGAAGAAGCGCCCCTGGCGCGCGACACTCGGCGCTTCCGCACCGCGCCGCGGCGTCGAAGCAGAAACGACGTAGCGTACGCAAGCGGCGGTTCTACCACCCGTGCCGCGCCGATTTGGCGGGAGCGGGAGGAACGCGCGAACGATCGCGCACCACGGATGGCCGGGGTGCGGCTCTAATGAAGACGGCGAGGTCTCGCCGGGGAGGACAGGTGGTGGGCCCGGCAGGATTCGAACCTGCGACCTAGGGATTATGAGTCCCCAGCTCTGACCAGCTGAGCTACAGGCCCTCGTTGACGGACAGCGGCTTCGCTTTCGCCGTCGCCGCCCCGGCCGGCGCGGACGACGAAGCCGGCGTAAGCGTCCAAAAAACAACGGGCCGGTATTGTAAACCGGCCCGCTGCCGACCACTAAGCGGCGCGCTTCAGTCGAGGAAGCTCCGCAGGTGCTCCGAGCGGCTCGGATGCCGCAGCTTCCGGAGCGCCTTCGCCTCGATCTGGCGGATGCGCTCGCGCGTCACGTCGAACTGCTTGCCGACCTCCTCGAGCGTGTGGTCGGTGTTCATGCCGATACCGAAGCGCATGCGCAGCACCTTGGCCTCGCGCGGCGTGAGCGTGTTCAGGATCTCCATGGTCGCCCGCTTGAGCCCGGCGCTCGTCGCCGCATCCGGCGGCGAGATGGTGTTCGTGTCCTCCACGAAATCGCCGAGATGCGAATCCTCGTCGTCGCCGATCGGCGTCTCCATCGAGATCGGCTCCTTCGCGATCTTGAGCACCTTGCGGATCTTGTCCTCGGGCATGTCCATGCGCTCGGCGAGCTCCTCCGGCGTCGCCTCGCGCCCCATCTCCTGCAGCATCTGGCGGGAGATGCGGTTCAGCTTGTTGATCGTCTCGATCATGTGCACCGGGATGCGGATGGTGCGCGCCTGGTCGGCGATCGAGCGCGTGATCGCCTGTCGGATCCACCACGTCGCATAGGTCGAGAACTTGTAGCCGCGGCGGTATTCGAATTTGTCCACCGCCTTCATCAGGCCAATGTTCCCTTCCTGGATGAGATCCAGGAACTGCAGGCCCCGGTTGGTGTATTTCTTCGCGATCGAGATCACGAGGCGCAGGTTCGCCTCGACCATCTCCTTCTTCGCGCGGCGCGCCTTGGCTTCGCCGATCGACATGCGGCGGTTCACTTCCTTGAGCGCCGCGATCGGCAGCCCGGCGCGCTCCTCGATCTGGCGCAGCTTCTCCTGCGCCGCGACGAGCTCCTCGGCGTGCGCCTCGAGCACCGCGGCGTTCACGTCGGGCGCCTTGGCGGCCTTCTTGATCCAGCGCTTGTTCGTCTCGTTGCCCGGGAAGAGCTTCAGGAAGGTCTTCCGCGGCATCCGCGCCTTGCCGACGCAGATGTCCATGATGATCTTCTCCTGCGCCCGTGCCTGCTCGACGAGCGAGCGCACGTACTCGACCAGGCGATTCACCTGCTTCGAGACGAACTTGATCTGCATGAACTCTTCCGCGAGCTTCTTCTGCACGCGCCGCACTTCCGGGCTGTCGTGCCCGTGCTTGGCGATCGCCTTGAGCAGGCTCGCGTGGAGCTTGCGGATGCGCCCGAAGCGCGCGAGCGCTTCCTCGCGGCTCGGGCCGCCGTCGTCGTCGGCGGAGCCGCCGCCCTCGTCGCTGTCATCGGCTTCGTCGCTGTCGGCGGAGGACTTCACGTCCGGCAGCGGCATGTCCGGGGCGTTCGGATCGACGAAGTCGACCACGAGGTCGGTGAGGCGCATCTGGTCGGCCTCGACCAGATCCATCATGCGCACCACCTCGGCGATCGCCGCCGGGCAGGCGGCAATGGCTTCGGTCGTCTGGCGCACGCCGTCCTCGATGCGCTTCGCGAGCTCGATCTCGCCCTCGCGCGTGAGCAGCTCGACGGTCCCCATCTCGCGCATGTACATGCGCACGGGGTCCGTCGTGCGGCCGAACTCGCTGTCGACCGCGGACACGAGCACCTGCTCCGCCTCCTCCGCGGCCTCCTCGTCGTCGTCCGCCGGCGGCGGCTCGGTCTTGAGCAGCAGCGCATCGGGATCCGGTGCCTCGTCGTACACCTGGATCCCCATGTCGTTGATCATGTTCACCACCGCCTCGATCTGGTCGGTGTCGTGCACCTCCTCGGGCAGGTGGTCGTTGATCTCCCGGTACGTCAGGAAGCCCTGCTCTTTGCCCTGAATGATCAGCTTCTTGAGTTGGGAGCGTTGGGTTTCTTGATCCATGCGAGCCTGGTCTCTGGTCTGTGTCGGTTACTGCACTCGGCGGGCAGCGGAAGAAAATCTGAAAGTATAGCTCAGCCTGCCGCTCACCCTAAGATGGGTCAATACTGCGCCGCCTCCGGCCGTTCGGCCTGGAGTCGGGTCAACAGCGCCAATTCCCTCTTTTCCACGGTCGTTAGACCGTGAATCCGTTCTTTTTGCAGCAGATGCTCCACTTTTCCCTTGATGGCCGCGCGCCGCATCTGCTGCAGCACGCCCCGAAACTCGGCGGTCACGTCCTGTGCCAGTGCCGGGTGGGTCCAGGTGGCGAGTCGGACGACCTGCGGCTGGTACTCACTGTCCCGGAAGTGCTCGACTAGCGCGGCCGTGTTGAAATGGGGGTTCCGGCGAAGCGTATCAATCAGCGTCCGCAGGAGCGGCATCCCCGGCCAATCGAGCTCCTCCAGAAAACCGTCCTCGGTGACCTGGGCGCAGAGCTCCGGGTACTGCACCAGCATCGCGGCCGCCATCCACACGAGCGAAGGAGGCCTCGGCTGGCGCCCGCCGCTCCGGTAGACCGGGCCCGGCGAAGGTCTGACTTCCGCCATCCCGGCCTCGCGGCCCCAGTACGTCCGTGCGATCTCCGCCGCCGGCACGCGGCTGATCTCGGCCAGCTCCTGAACCAGCAGGCCGCGGAACACACCGGCCGGGACCTTAGACAGCAGCGGGCGCGCCAGTTCGATCAGGCGCGTCCGTCCGTCGAGCCGCCGGAGGTCCACCTGCTGGGCCAGCGTCTCGAACAGGAACTTCGGCAGGGGCTTGGCCTGCGCCATGCGCGCCCGGAAGGCCTCGGCACCCTCCTTGCGCACGAGGGAATCCGGATCCTCCCCCTCCGGCAGGAACAGAAAGCTCGCCTGCCGGGCCTCGTGCAGCACCGAGAGCGCCGTGTCGACCGCGCGCCAGGCCGCTTCGCGGCCGGCGCGGTCGCCGTCGAAGCAGAACACGACCTCCGGCGCGAAGCGGTAGAGCCGCTCGAGATGATCGCGCGTGGTGGCGGTGCCGAGCGTGGCGACGGCGTTGTCGACCCCGAACTGGGCGAGCGCCACCACGTCCATGTACCCCTCCACCACCAGCACCCGGCCGGCCGCACGAATGCGGTCGCGGGCGCGATAGAGCCCGTAGAGCTCGCGGCCCTTGTGGAACAGCGGGGTCTCCGGCGAGTTCAGATACTTCGGCTCGCCGCGGTCGATGACGCGCCCGCCGAAACCGACGATGCGGCCGCGGTAGTCGTGAATCGGGAAGAGCACGCGGTCGCGAAAACGGTCGTAGCAGCCGCCGCCGTCCTTGCGCACCGCGAGCCCCGCCCGCACGAGCAGCTCCCGATCCTCCGCCGTCCGGCCGAGCTGCCGCGTCAGGTTGTCCCAGCCGTCCGGTGCGTAGCCGAGCCCGAAGGCCGCCGCGGTCTCGCCGCCGATGCCGCGGCTCTTGAGATACGCGATCGCGCGCTGACTCTCGCGCAGTTGCGCCCGGTAGTAGCGTGCCGCCTCCTCGAGCACCCGCAGCAGCCCCGGCGCCGCATCGGTCCGCGGAACCCCGCCCACCGCCTCGGCCGGAAGCTGCAACCCCACGTGCGCAGCGAGCTCCTCGACCGCCTCGGGGAAGCTCATGCGCTCGTACTCCATGAGGAAGCCGATCGCGGTGCCGTGCGCGCCGCAGCCGAAGCAGTGATAGAACTGCTTCGACGGGCTCACGGTGAAGGAAGGCGTCTTCTCGTCGTGGAACGGACAGCAGGCCTTGTAGTCCTTGCCGGCCCGTTTGAGCGGAACGCGCGCGTCGATGATTTCCACGATATCCGCGCGCAGCAGCACCTCGTCGATGAACTGCTTCGGGATCCGGCCGCCCATGGGGCCTATTCTAAGCGGTCCCGGCGGACGGCAAGAGGGGGACGGTCGGCGGCGCTAGCCGCCCAGTCGGGCCTTGACGCGCGCGCTCACCTGCCCGATGTCCGCGCGGCCCTGGAGCTGCGGACGCAGCACGCCCATGACCTTGCCCATGTCCCGGATCGAGGACGCGCCGCACGCGGCGATGGCGTCGTTGATGAGCTGCTCGATCTCGGCGTCGGTCAGGGGCTGCGGCAGATAGCTTTGCCAGACGGCCACGTCCGCCTGCTCCTTGGCGGCGAGGTCCGCGCGCCCGCCTTTCTCGTACTGCTCGATCGATTCGCGCGAGCGCTTGATGAGCTTGTCGATGACGGCAAGGACGCCGGCGTCGTCGAGCGTGATGCGCTCGTCCACTTCGCGCTGCTTGATGGCAGCGTTCAGCAGGCGCAGCGTGTCGACGCGCGCCTGGTCCTTGTCGCGCATCGCCTGCTTGAGGTCGTTCTGAATGCGTTCCTTGAGGCTCATCCCAGCCCGCGCGGACGGAACGGCATCTGCATGCGGGCGAGCTTCTTCTGCTCGCGCTTGCGCGCGGCGGCTGCTTTGCGCTTGCGGACTTCGGTGGGTTTCTCGTAGTACTCGCGGCGGCGCATCTCGGTGAACACGCCGGCTTTCTCGCAGGACCGGCGGAAGCGCCGCAGTGCGAGCTCAAACGGCTCGTTTTCTTTGACGCGGACAGAAGGCATCGAGTGCAATCACCTCTTTCTTTAAAAGTGAGCTCGGTTCAGGGAACGAACACCGGACAAACGGGCCTAAGGCTTGGCCCGAAGGGGCGCGATTTTAGACCCTCGCCCTCTTTTTGTACATTGCGCGGGGGCCGACACGCCCCACCGCTAAGATTTTAGACATGCGCATCCTGGGACTCGAAAGCTCCTGCGACGATACGGGGGTCGCGGTCTACGACGCGCAGGCCGGGCTCCTGGCCCACCGGCGCTATTCGCAAGCCGCGCTGCACCTCGATTACGGCGGGGTGGTCCCCGAGCTCGCCTCCCGCGACCACATTCGCAAGGCCCTGCCTCTGATCCGGGAGGTGCTCGCCGCCGCCGGCACGCGGGGGCGAGACCTCGACGGCGTCGCGTACACCGCCGGCCCGGGCCTCGCGGGGGCTCTGCTCGCCGGGGCGGCCGTCGCCCGCGCCCTGGCCCACGCCTGGGGAGTGCCCGCCGTCGGTGTCCATCATATGGAAGGACATCTTCTCTCCCCGATGCTCGAGCCGGATCCGCCGGAGTTCCCGTTCGTAGCGCTGCTCGTCTCGGGGGGGCATACGCTGCTCGCCGAAGTGAGCGCGCCGGGGCGCTACCGGATCCTCGGTGAGTCGCTCGACGACGCCGCCGGCGAAGCCTTCGACAAGGGCGCGAAGCTTCTCGGGCTCGGCTATCCGGGCGGGCCCGCCATCGAGGCGGCCGCGGAAGCGGGAACGCCGGGGCGCTTCCGGTTCCCGCGCCCGATGACGGATCGACCGGGGCTCGACTTCAGCTTCAGCGGCCTCAAGACCGCCTGCGCGCTCGCGGCCGCGGAGCAGCCGCTCGACGACCGGCGCCGCGCCGATATCGCGGCCGAGCTGCAGGCGGCGATCGTCGACACGCTCGCCATCAAGGCGGAGCGCGCGCTCGAGCAGACGGGCCTCTCCCGGCTCGTGGTCGCCGGCGGCGTCAGCGCGAACCGGAGGCTGCGTGCGCGGCTCGAGGCGCTCGCGCGCGAGTGCGGCGTCTCCTGCCATTTCCCGCGCTTCGAGTTCTGCACCGACAACGGCGCGATGATCGCCTACGCCGGATACCTGCGGCTGCGCGCGGGACAGGCGGACGCGGGCCTCGAGTTCGCCGCGCGCCCGCGATGGCGGCTCAGCGATCTGCCGCCGATGGCGCTTTAGCGCCGATGCGCCCTTCGGTGCCGTCGAGGAGATTGCGTATGTTGCGGCGGTGGCGCCAGAAGAGGAACACCGTCATCCCGGCGGCGAGGGCGATGTACACGCCCGTGCCGCCCAGCAGCCACACGTACAGGGGCGCCGCGAGCGCGGCGACCAGGGCCGCGAGCGAGGAGTAGCGAAACGCGGCCGCGACCGCGAGCCACGTGAGCAGGAGCAGCCCGCCGACCGACGGCATGAGCACGAGCCACACGCCGAGCGCGGTGGCGACGCCCTTCCCGCCCTGAAAGCCGAAGAAGATCGGGTACAGGTGCCCGAGAAACACGGCCGCGCCGCCGAGCGCGACGGTCTGCGGGTCGTCCGTGACGTAGCGCACGAGCAGGATGGCGACGACGCCCTTCAGCACGTCGCCCGCGAGCGTCAGCGCGGCGGCGGTCTTGCCGCCGTAGCGCAGGATGTTGGTCGCCCCCGGATTGTTCGAGCCGGTGGTGCGCGGGTCCGGGAGGCCGAATGCGCGCGCCACGACGATCGCCATGGGGATCGAGCCGATGAGGTATGCGACCAGAACGAGGAGGTATTCCACGGTCGCTAATTGGAAGCGGCCCGGGGGCCGCGGTCAAGACAGCGCCTACGACTTTTCGCTATAGTGCGGCCGCAGCACGCCCGTCGCATGGACATCGTCTACATCCGCAATCTGCGCGTCGACTGCATCATCGGCGTGTTCGAGTGGGAGCGCCGGGTGCGCCAGACCGTCGCGCTCGATCTCGATCTCGCGGCCGACGTCGCCCGGGCCGCCGCCACCGACCGGCTCGCCGATACGGTGGACTACAAGGCGATCGCGAAGCGCCTCATCGAGTACGTCGGGCAGTCGCAGTTCCAGCTCGTGGAGACGCTCGCCGAGCGGGTCGCCGACATCGTGCTGAACGAGTTCGGCGTGCGCTGGGTACGGGTGCGCATCAACAAGAAAGGGGCGCTGCGGCACGCGACCGACGTCGGCGTCGTGATCGAGCGCGGCCGGAAGGACTGACATGCCGCGGGTCTACGTGAGCATCGGATCGAACATCGCGCGCGAGCGCAACATTCGCGCCGCGGTCGCGGCGCTGCGCGGGCAGTTCGCGGCGCTCGCCCTCTCGCCGGTGTACCGTACTCCGGCCGAAGGCTTCGTCGGCGACGACTTCTACAATCTCGTCGCCGCCTTCGACACGGACCTCCCGCTCGAAGCGCTCGCCGAACGCCTCGCCGCCATCGAGACGGCGCAGGGCCGCAAACGCGACGGCCCGCGCTTCGGGCCGCGCACGCTCGACATCGACATACTGCTCTACGGCGATCTCGTCCGGCACGACAGGCGCTTCGACATTCCGCGCGACGACATCGCGCTCTATGCGCACGTGCTCGGCCCGCTCGCCGAGCTCGCGCCCGAGCTGCCGCATCCGGAAACCGGGGAGCGCTTCGGCGATCTCTGGCGCCGCTTTCCCGGCAGCAAGGTGCTGCGCCGGGTGCCGTTCGATTTCGACGCGCACGCGGACGGCCGGGTGCGTCGCGGCTGACGCCCGGGCGCGCGGCACGTGCGCCGCGAGCGGCGCACTCAGATGAACACGGAGCGTCCGCCGTCGACCGCGATCACCTGCCCGGTGGTGTAGGTCGCATCCCGCACGAGGTAGAGCGCCGCCCGCGCCACCTCGGCGGGATCGCCGGCGCGCTTCAACGCGGTGCGCGAGATGATGCGCTGCTTCGACATTTCGTCGAGGCCGTGCTGCGGCCAGAGGATGGCGCCGGGCGCGATGCCGTTCACGCGCACGTCCGGCCCGAGCTCGCGCGCGAGCGCGCGCGTCAGCATGATCACGCCGGCTTTGGCGATGCTGTAGATCGGGTAATTCGGCAGCGGCCGCTCGCCGTACACGTCGGCGATGTTGATGATGACGCCGTTGTGCTTGCGCAGATGCGGGGCCGCCGCCTGCGACAGGAAAAACGGCGCCTTGAGGTTGACCGCCATCAGCTCGTCCCATTGCGCTTCGGTCGCCTGCCCGAACTCGGTCGGGTAGAAGAGCCCGGCGTTGTTGATGAGCACGTCGAGACGCCCGAACGCCTCGACGGTCTCGAAGACGAGGTTGCGGTGCAGCCGCTCGCCGGTCGCGAGGTCGCCGCGCACGAGCATGACGGAGTCCGGGCGGATGCGGTGCAGCTCCGCCTGCAGCGCGTGGGCTTCGGCTTCCGAGGAGTGGTAGTGCACGACGAGGCGCATGCCGGCGGCGTGAAAGGCCCGCGACAGCGCGCCGCCTATGCGCTGCGCGCCTCCGGTGATGAGCGCCACCTTGTCGTGCAGGTCGCCTTCCGCCATTCCGTTCCTCGCCGCGGGCGGCGGAGTACAATCGGGAACGATACTCGCCCGCCCGCTTCCGGCCAATAGCTCTCATGCCGCCTCTCGACCTGCCCGAGCCCGCCCCCGAAGAACGGGCGCTGAGCGAACGCCTGCAGGCGCTCATCCGCCGGGAGATCGCGCGCGCCGGGCCGATGCCTTTCAGCCGCTTCATGGAGCTCGCGCTCTACGCGCCCGGCCTCGGCTACTACGCCGCCGGCGAGACGAAGTTCGGCGCGGCGGGCGACTTCATCACCGCGCCCGAATCGTTTCCGCTGTTCGGCCGCTGCCTCGCGCAAAGCGTGGACGAGGTGCTGCAGCAGACGGGCGGGGACGTGCTCGAGGTCGGCGCCGGCAGCGGCAGGCTCGCGGCTGTGCTCCTCGCCGAGCTCGCGTCCCGCGGCCGGCTGCCGGAACGCTACTGGATCCTCGAGCTCTCCGCCGATCTGCGCGAGCGCCAGGCGGCGACGCTCGCACGCGAGGCGCCGGCATGGCGCGATCGCGTCGGCTGGCTCGAGACGCTGCCCGCGGCGGGCTTCCGAGGCGTCGTGGTCGCGAACGAGCTGCTCGACGCGATGCCGGTCGAGCGCTTTCGCGTTGCCGCCGACGGCATCAGGCGCCTTTGCGTCGACTGGCGCGGCGACCGCTTCGTCTGGACGGAGACCGACGCGGGGCCTGAGATCGTCGAGCGCGTGGCGCCGCTCGGGCTGCCGGAAGGCTACGTTTCCGAGATCGGGTTCGCCGCCGAGGCCTGGGTACGCAGCATCGGCGAGCGGCTCGCGGCGGGCGCGCTGCTCCTCGTCGACTACGGCTTCCCGCGCGCCGAGTTCTATCACCCCGACCGCTCCGACGGCACGCTCATGTGCCACTACCGGCACCGTGCGCACCCCGATCCGTTCGTCCTCGTCGGCCTCCAGGACATCACCGCGCACGTCGACTTCACCGCGATCGCGCACGCGGGCGCGGAAGCCGGCCTCGAGCTCCTCGGCTACACCTCGCAGGCGGCGTTCCTGATCGGCAACGGCATCGACGCGCTGGTGGCGGGATCCAATCCGGCGGACGTGCGCGCGCATCTCGCACTGATGGAGCAGGTGAAGAAGCTCACGCTCCCGCACGAGATGGGCGAGCTCTACAAGGTGCTCGCGCTCGGCCGCGGTCTCGGGCGCCCCCTCCGCGGCTTCGCGCTCCAGGACCGCCGCGGCCGCCTCTGACGCGATGCTCAGGCGGCCGCGCGCCGCGCCCAGAGGTCGTGCGCCTCGGCGCGCGTCACCGTGACCTCGCAGAAGTCGCCGGGCGCGAGCCCGCCCGCGTCCTCGACGTAGACGAGGCCGTCGATCTCCGGCGCGTCGGCGCTCGAGCGCGCGATCGCGGCGCCGTCCCGGACCTCGTCCACGAGCACGGTCAGGGTGCGGCCCATCTTGCGCGCGAGCCGCGCGCGCGAGATCGCTTCCTGCTTCGCCATGAAGCGCGCGCGCCGCTCCTCCTTGACGGGCTCGGGCACGGGATCGGGCAGCGCGTTCGCCGCCGCGCCCTCGACCGGCGAGTACGCGAAGCAGCCGACGCGGTCGAGCTGCGCCTCGTCGAGGAAATCGAGCAGCCGCTCGAAGTCCTCCTCGGTTTCCCCGGGAAAGCCGACGATGAAGGTCGAGCGCACGGTGATGTCGGGGCAGATCTCGCGCCACCGCCGCAGGCGGGCGAGCGTATCCTCGGTTGCGGCGGGCCGCTTCATCAGCCTGAGAATGCGCGGGCTCGCGTGCTGGAACGGGACGTCGATGTAAGGGAGGATCCGCCCTTCGGCCATGAGCGGCACGACCTCGTCGACGTGCGGATAGGGATAGACGTAGTGCAGCCGCACCCACACGCCGAGGCTGCCGAGCGCGCGCACGAGCTCGGTGAAGCGCGTCTTGATCGGGCGGCCGTTCCAGAAGCCGGTGCGGTACTTGAGATCGACGCCGTACGCGCTCGTGTCCTGCGAGATCACGAGCAGCTCCTTGACGCCCGCCCGCACCAGCGCTTCCGCCTCCTGCATGACTTCGCCGATCGGGCGGCTCACGAGCGGCCCGCGCATCGAGGGGATGATGCAGAACGTGCAGCGGTGGTTGCAGCCTTCGGCGATCTTCAGGTACGCGTAGTGCCGCGGCGTGAGCTTGATGCCGCCCGGCGGCACGAGATCGACGAACGGATCGTGGCGCTTCGGCAGATGCGCGTGCACCGCTTCCATCACCTCGGCGGTCGCGTGCGGCCCGGTGACGGCGAGCACCTGCGGATGGTTCCTGCGCACCACCTCCGCCTTCGCGCCGAGGCAGCCGGTTACGATCACGCGCCCGTTCTCGCGCAGCGCCTCGCCGATCGCGTCGAGCGATTCCTCGACGGCGGCGTCGATGAAGCCGCAGGTGTTGACGACCACGAGGTCGGCGCCGCGGTAATCCGACGCGATCTCGTAGCCTTCCGCACGCAGCTGCGTCAGGATGCGCTCGGAGTCGACGAGCGCCTTGGGGCAGCCGAGGCTCACCATGCCGACGCGCGGCGCGGCGGCGGGCCGCGGTGCGGGAGATTTCGTGCGCGCCATCGGGTTACTCGACTTTGAGATACGCGTAGCCCTGACGCTGCAGCTCGGCGATGCGCACGACCCCGGAAGGGACGAGCGCCACGCCCGGGATCAGCTTGTTCGGTGGAAGCCCGGCCTCGGAGCGCGTGATCTCGCAAAGCTCGAGCTTCACCTTGTACACGTCGCGCAGCGCCGCGAGGCGTCCGAGCAGGTCCTTGCGGCGCGCGCGCAGCGCCTCGTCCTCGGCGAACGGGGTGCCGGCGAGCGGATCCTCGGTGAGGAAGCGGATGCCGTGGGCCACGAACACGATGCGCACGTCGAAATCGCGCAGATCGGACTCGTATGTCGTCACCATGTTGCGGATGCTCGTCAGCATCGCGCTGAAACGCCGCGGATCGGCGAAATCGGCGTGATAGACGACCTTGGCCGCCTCCCCGCCGGCGACTTCGGCCGCGGACGCGGGCGCCGCGCCCGCGGCGCCGAAGAGCACGAACAGAACCAGCCAGCGTATGCTTCTCATGAGTCACGAACCTCCGGCACGATGCGGCGCCATGGCGGCCTTGATTGCCTCGATGCGGCGCTCGCGGATGCGCGCACCGATCGCTTCGCCCGCGAGCCCCTGGGCCGCGGCCTGCGCCGCCACCGCTGCGGTATCCACCGCGCGCGCCGCTTCGAGCGCACGCGCGAGGTCCCGCCGCTGCGGGTAAGGCTCCTCCTCGAGGCCCGCGCGGCCGCGCGCGTCGGCCTCGCACGCGAGCCCGAAGAGCTCGACGCGCTCCGGGCGCCGGAAGGCGTCGAGCGCCTCGAGCAGCTCGAGCACCGTTCCCGGCCGCAGCTCCGGCAGCCGGTGGCACAGCAGGTGATGGCGCGCCACCGCCACCGCGAGCTCCCGGTACTCGTTCGGGATGCGCAGCCGCGCACAGAGCCGCTCGACGAGCGCAGCGCCGCGCGCTTCGTGCCCCACGTGCCGCGGCCATTCGGCGCGCGGCGTCGTGCCCTTGCCGAGATCGTGCGTGAGCGCCGCGAAGCGCACGCGCGTGTCGGCCGCGAGCCGCGCCGCCATGTCGACGACGAGGAGCACGTGCACGCCGGTGTCGATCTCCGGGTGGTGCTGCGGCGGCTGCGGCACGCCGAAGAGCGCGTCCACTTCGGGCAGCACGCGCGCGAGTGCGCCGCACTCGCGCAGCACCTCGAAGAAGCGCGACGGCACGGCCTCGCCGAGCGCACGCTCGAGCTCGGCCCAGACGCGCTCCGGCACCAGGTGGTCGACCTCCCCCGAAACCACCATCTCGCGCATCAGCGCCACGGTCTCCTCGGCCACGCGGAAGCCGTAGGGCGCGAAGCGCGCGGCGAAGCGCGCGACGCGCAGGATGCGCACCGGGTCCTCGACGAACGCGGGCGACACGTGCCGCAGCACCCGGCGCTCGAGATCGGCGGCGCCGCCGAACGGGTCGATCAGCCGCCCGTCGAGCGTCTCGGCCATGGCGTTGATCGTGAGATCGCGCCGGCGCAGGTCGTCCTCGAGCGTGACGTCCGGCGCCGCGTACACCGTGAACCCCCTGTAGCCGCGGCCGGTCTTGCGCTCGGTGCGCGCGAGCGCGTACTCCTCCTTCGTCTCGGGGTGCAGGAACACGGGGAAATCGGCCCCGACGGGCTTGTAGCCCAGCGCGACCATCTCCTCGGGGGTGGCGCCGACGACGACGTAGTCGCGGTCCGTCACGGGCAGCCCGAGCCGCTTGTCGCGCACCGCGCCGCCTACCAGATAAACCTCCATCAACGCGTCCTCAAGCCCGGCGAACCGCGGTTCGACCTCTGTCGGGCGGGAACGTTCGATGCTCGGTTCCGGCATACCGCCCCTCGGTCCCGGTGCCGCGCGTCTCGCCCGCCGGGAAGCGGACCGCCGGCGCAAATGTTGTCCCTGGACAAATTGTGGCATAGTGCCGAACGCACGAGGTAACCATGTCCGTCCGGCGACTCCTCCTCATCGTTCTGCTCGCCTCGCTGCTGCAGGGCTGTGCCAACTTCGGCTACTACGCGCAGGCCGTCAACGGCCAGCTCGAGGTCTACCGCAAGAGCCGGCCGATCGCGGAGATCCTCGCCGACCCCGACGCCGACGCCGAGCTGAAGCAGAAGCTCGCCGCGGTGATCGAGATCCGCGAGTACGCGAGCCGCGAGCTCGGCCTTCCGGACAACGGCAGCTACCGGCGCTACGCCGATCTCGAGCGCCCGTACGTCCTCTGGAACGTCTTCGCCACCCCGGAGCTGTCGCTCAAGCCGCGCGAGTGGTGCTTCATCGTGACGGGGTGCGTCGCCTACCGCGGCTACTTCGACGAGAAACAGGCGCGGGCGTTCGCCGCGAAGCTGCGCGCGGCCGGCGACGACGTGTACGTCGGCGGCGTCACCGCCTACTCGACGCTGCGCTGGTTCGACGATCCGCTCTTCAACACCGTCATGCACCGCCCGCTGCCCGAGATCGCCGGCCTTCTGTTCCACGAGCTCGCGCACCAGCGCCTCTACGTGCGCGGCGACTCCGCGTTCAGCGAGTCGTTCGCGATGACGGTCGAGCTCGAAGGCATGCGCCGCTGGCTGCGCGACCACGGCGGCCCCGGGGACTACGAAGCGTACGAGACGCGGCTGCGCCGGCGCGAGGAGTTCGTGGCGCTGGTGCTGAAGCACCGCGACCGGCTCGAGGCGCTGTACGAGTCGCACCTCGACCCGGCCGAGAAACGTGCCGGCAAGGCGCAGATCTTCGCCGAGCTGCGCGCCGAGTACGCGGAAATCAAGGCGACGCGGTGGAACGGCTACGCCGGCTACGATCACTGGTTCGCGCAGGACCTGAACAACGCGCACCTGGTGTCGCTCGGCATGTACCACCGGCACGTCCCGGCGTTCCAGAACCTCCTCGCCCGGCACGAGGGCGATCTCCTCGCGTTCTATCGCGAGGCCGAGCAGCTCGGCGGCCTGCCGCCGGTCGAGCGGCTCGCGGCCCTCGAGGCGCTGACGCCCACCGCGACCGCGACCCTCGACACCTCCGGCGCGCCCGCCGAGCCCCGGACGCCCTGAGCGGCGGGCGGCGTTACTACGCCGCGGCGTAGCGGAGCCGCTCGCGCAGGTATCCCGGCGCCACGCGCTCGAGCGGCATCGGCTCGATCCCGAACACCTGCCGCAGCGCGTCGGCACCGGTGCAGACGCTGTCGACCGTGAGCGAGCGGTAGTTGTCGAGCGAGAACGGCTTCCCCGGGACCCACTCCATCACCGCCGCCTCCAGGCGCGACAGCGTCGGACCGAGACCGACAACGCGCACGCGCCGCCCCGTCAACGCGGCGATGTACTCCACGATTTCGCGCAGCGTGTAAGCGCGCGGCCCGCAGAGGTCGTAGCGCGCACCGAACGTGCGGTAGCGGTCGATCGCGGCGACGAAGGCATGCGCCACGTCCTCGACGTAGACCGGCTGCATGCGCGCGTCGGGGCATGCGAGCGGAAAGACGCCGGGCGCGAGCCGCAGGAGCGCCGCGAAGCGCCGGGTGAAGCTGTCGCGCGGCCCGAAGATCACCGAAGGGCGAAAGCTCGTGACGTGCACCTCGGGCGCGGCGGAATGCGCCGCGTCCTCGCCGCGGGCCTTCGTGCGGAGGTAATGGCTCGGCGCATCGGGCGCGGCGCCGAGCGCGCTCATGTGCAGCAGCCGCGGCACGCCGGTCTCGCGGCAGGCTTCCGCGACCTTCGCCGCGAGCTCGACGTGCGCGCGCTCGAAGCCCGCGCCCGACCGGCCGCGCTCGTTCAGGATC
>DATCLR010000099.1:0-17853 GCA_036563785.1 Burkholderiales bacterium
ATATCCGTCACCTTCGCGCCGCGGGCGCGCATGGCAGTGAACGCCTCATGGCCCGGCGTATCGAGGAACGTGATGACGCCGTTCGGCGTCTCGACGTGGTAGGCGCCGATGTGCTGCGTAATGCCGCCGGCCTCGCCCGCCGCCACCTTCGTCTTGCGGATGTAGTCGAGGAGCGACGTCTTGCCGTGGTCGACGTGCCCCATGACCGTGACGACCGGCGGCCGCGGCTCGGCTTCGCCCACGTCCTCCGTCGCGCCGGCGAGCAGTGCCTCCGGGTCGGCGGGCCGCGCCGCTTTCGCCACGTGGCCCATCTCCTCGACGACGATCGTCGCCGTGTCGCGGTCGAGCACCTGGTTGATCGTCACCATCATGCCGAGCTTCATCAGCACTTTGATGACTTCGGCCGCCTTGACCGACATCTTCTGCGCGAGCTCGGCGACCGTGATCGTCTCCGGCAGCACCACCTCGTGC
This sequence comes from Burkholderiales bacterium, assembly GCA_036563785.1. GTDB lineage: Bacteria > Pseudomonadota > Gammaproteobacteria > Acidiferrobacterales > Sulfurifustaceae > JACQFZ01. The sequence goes on from DATCLR010000099.1 coordinate 472, forward strand.
ACGATCGGCTGGGTCGGGCGCTCGAACGCGTGCTGCCCCGACATGCTCGTGACCACGGACCGCGGCGGCGCCATGCGCATCTTGCGCCGGAGCTTCTTGCCCTCGGCCAGGTGCAGCTCGCCCCGCTCGCGCTCCTCGATCTTCTCGAGCCGATCCTTCTTGTGCTTCTCGTGCTTCTCCTTTTCTTTCTCCTTGGGTGCGGCCTTCTCCTGCGACTCCCCGGCTGCCGGCGCGGGAGCGGGTGCCGCCGGTGCCGGCGCCGGCGCGGGGGCCGCCGGAGCCTCGGCCGGCGCGGCAGGCGCGGCCTCCGCCGCGGGCGGCGCCGCCTCGACGGGCGGCTGTGGTGCCGGCGCCTCCGGCGCCGCGGCGGCCGGCGCCTCGGATTGCACCGGAGCTTCCGGCTCGGGCGCCGCGCTCTCCTCCAGCACGCTGCGCTTGACGAAGGTACGCTTCTTGCGCACCTCGACCTGCACCGTGCGAGCCGGGCCGGTGCGCGAGGTCTGCATCACCTGGCTCGTCGACTTGCGCTTGAGTGTGATCTTCTTGCGACCGGCGATGTCCTCGCCCCCGTGGCCGCCGCGCAGGTACGAGAGCAGCGCGAGCTTCTCCTCGTCGCTCAGCACGTCTCCCGGGGTCTTGTCGACGATGCCTGCCGCCGCCAGCTGGCGCAGCAGCGTCTCGGACGGAACTCCGATCTGCGCCGCAAAACCTTCAACCGTCGTATTCGCCATCCGCAACCTTCGTGCTTATGCCCGATCCCCGGCCTGCTGCTCCTCCTTGGCAGCCTCGAACCAGGGCGCGCGCGCCGTCATGATGAGCTCCTTCGCGCGCTCCTCCGTCATGCCTTCGATGCTGAGCAGCTCGTCGACCGACTGCTCCGCGAGATCCTCGCGCGTCTTGATGCCGGAGCTCGCGAGCAGCCGCGCGGTGTGCTCGTCCATGCCTTCCATTTCCTTGAGGTCCGGCGCCGGCTCGGCGAGATTGAGCTTCTCTTCCTGCGCGATGGCGCGCGTGAGCAGCACGTCGCGCGCGCGATTGCGCAGCTCGTCGACCAGCTCCTCGTCGAATTCCTCGATCGCGAGCAGCTCCTGCTTCGGCACGTAGGCCACCTCCTCGAGGTTGGTGAAGCCTTCCTGCACCAGCACGCTCGCGACGTTCTCGTCGACGTCGAGGCTCTCCATGAAGAGCTTGATCGCGTTCGCCGTCTCCTGTGCGCCTTTCTCGCTCGCTGCCTGCTCGGTCATGACGTTGAGCTCCCAGCCCGTGAGCTCCGAGGCGAGGCGCACGTTCTGGCCGCCGCGGCCGATCGCCTGCGACAGCTGGCGCTCCTCGACGATCACGTCCATGCTGTGGAGCTCCTCGTCGACCACGATCGAGACCACTTCGGCCGGCGCGAGCGCGTTGATCACGAATTGCGCGGGGTTGTCCGACCACAGCACGATGTCGACGCGCTCACCGGCGAGCTCGTTCGATACGCTCTGCACGCGCGAACCGCGCATGCCGACACAGGCGCCGATCGGGTCGATGCGCGGGTCCTTCGAGCTCACCGCGATCTTCGCGCGCACGCCCGGATCGCGGGCAGCCGCGTGGATGGTGACCAGACCCTCGCTCGCCTCCGGCACCTCCAGCTTGAAGAGCTCGACCAGGAGCTGCGGCGCGATGCGCGACAGCACGAGCAGCGGTCCGCGCGGTACCGAGCGGACGTCCTCGAGCAGCGCGCGAATGCGGTCGCCCGGACGCAAGCCCTCGCGCGGGATCATCGCGCTCTTCGGGAGCAGCGCCTCGGCATTGCCGAGGTCCACGATGGCGTCGCCGCGCTCGAGGCGCTTGACGACGCCGGTCACCATTTCGCCCTTGCGCGGCAGGTACTGCTGCACGATCTGCTCGCGCTCGGCCTCGCGCACCTTCTGCATGATGACCTGCTTGGCCGCCTGCGCGGCGATGCGCCCGAACGCGACCGGCTCGAGCGGCTCCTCGATGAAGTCGCCCACGTTCACGTCCGGCTTGCGCTGGCGCGCCTGCGACAGCCGCATCTGGCGGTCGGGGAACTCGAGCTGCTCCACCTCATCGGGAACCACTTCCCAGCGGCGAAACGCGTCGTAAGCGCCGGTCGCGCGGTTGATCTGGACCCGCGCGTCGATGTCGGCGGCGTAGCGCTTGCGGGTCGCCGTCGCGAGCGCAGCCTCGATCGCCTGGAAGATCGTCTCCTTGTCGACGCCCTTCTCGCGCGAGACCGCGTCTACCACCATCAGCACTTCGTTGCCCATGTTCGCTTTTCCGTTCAGAACTGCGGCACCAGCCGCGCGCGCTCTATCGCCTCGTACGGCAGGCGAAATCGCTCGCCGTCGACTTCGACCACGGCCGCGTCCTCCGTCGCGTCGACCAGCCGTCCGGTGAACTTGCGCCGCCCCTCGACCGGCTGCAGCAACCGTACTTTGACCATCGAGCCCTGGAAACGGCGGAAATCGGCCGGCGTCACCAGCGGCCGATCGAGCCCCGGCGAGGAGACCTCGAGGGTGTAGCTGCCCGGAAACGGATCCTCGACGTCGAGGATGGCCGACAGCTGGCGGCTCACGTCCGCGCAATCGTCGACCGTCACCCCCCGGGGGCCATCTATATATACACGCAGGGTCTGGTGCTGACGACCGCCCGTGAGCTCGACGTCCACCAGCTCGAACCCGAGCGCCTGCACGCCCGATTCCAGCCGCCCTCGCAAGGCCGGCGCCACGCCACGCATAAGCTCTTATCCCGTCACGAAAAAAGTCCAGCGCGGGACTCTTTACGCATCTTCATAAACACAAAAGTGGGCGCTGGGCCCACTTTCTTGTTACACCGTCGGACGACTACCGCGCAGGATTATAAGGACTTTGCCCCGAATCGCAAACCGCGGCGACCGGGCGCACGCGACCCCGCCGCACCGGCGCCGCCGTGCGACGTCGCGGATACGACCGTCCGACATGAATTCGCCGCCCGAAGGCGGCGAAGCGGAATTGGTAGCGGGGGTAGGATTTGAACCTACGACCTTCGGGTTATGAGCCCGACGAGCTGCCAGACTGCTCCACCCCGCAGTAGAGGGGCGGCAGTTTACAGGCGAGATTCGCGGAATTCAAGAAAACGGCCGCTTCCCGGAACGCCGTATCGGACACGCGACCGCGGAGCCGCGGCGCTCGGCGCATGGGATAACGCATCCACCTCTATAGCGGGAAGCGCAGCGCACGGACGGACCAGCGGTGCGCACCGGCGCGCAGGATAAGACAGGAAGGTCCGCCGTAAGTGCGCGTGCGGCCGGCCGCACCCGGATTGAGTACCCAGGGTGCACAGCTTCGGTCGCAAACCAGCCGGTGGGTGTGCCCGTAGACCACGCTGCGCGCTTCCGGATAGAGCCGACGGAGCTTCTCGTGGCGTTCCGGGGCGGGGAGCACGCGATCGCCGTGAACGACGACGAGCACACCGCCCGGCAGCTCGAGGTGCAGCTCCTCGGGTAAACCCGCCAACACCCCGCGTCCGCCCGCCGGCCACTTCTCCGGCAGGTCGTTGTTCCCCCGGACCGCGTACGTCCCGGGCAGCGCGCTCAGAACGTCCGCGGCACCGATGTCGCCCGCGTGGACCACGAGATCGGCGTCGCGCAGGCTCGCGAGCACGCGCGGGTCGATGTGACCGTGCGTGTCGGCGATGAGCGCGACGGTGAGCGCCGCGCCGCGGCCCGCATCGACCTTCGCGTACGCCGCTCGCCTCCCGGGCCCGCTCGCATTGCGCATCCGCTCATTCTAGGCGCCCTGCCGGTCGTCGCACAGCACTTGCTTTCGATGAGCTGCGAGGCACGCCGCACGAGCGGCGAACGGCGCGGAGTGGGACGTTCGTATGATCGTGCGCGCCATGAACGCACTGTCTACGACATCCGCCCGCTGGGCGCGCGATCCCCGCACGCAGCAGTCGCTGCACCATTCGGTACGCGACGGTATCGCCCACTCGGTGATGACCGGCGCCGGCGAGACATATTTCGCCGCCTACGCGCTCTTCCTCGGCGCGAGCGATGCGTGCGTGTCGCTCCTTGCGGCATTGCCGCCGCTCGTTGGCGCCGGCGCACAACTCGGCGCTGCGCGGCTCGCCCGCCCCACCGACCGGCGGCGCTTCCTCTCTGCGAGCGCGGTCGTGCAGGCGCTCACATGGCTCCCGATCCTCTGGCTGCCCTACGCGTTCCCCGCGTACGCGGTTCCGATGCTCCTCGGGTGCCTCGTGCTCTACTACGCCGCCGTCGGCTTCGGGGCGCCACTCTGGTCGAGCCTCATGGCCGAGCTCGTGCCGGCGCACTTGCGCGGGCGCTTCTTCGGCCGGCGCAACCAGTACATGCACCTCGCGAACTTCCTCGCGCTCGTCGGTGCCGGCTTGACGCTGCAGTACTTCGAGGCGCGCGACAACGCACGGCTCGCGTTCGCGCTCATTTTCGGCACGGCGGCCGGGGCGCGACTCTGCTCGGCCTACTACCTGTCGCGCATGTGCGAGCCGGACCGCCCCTCCGGGCCGGTGGCCGCGGAAGCGGAAACCGCGTTCTTTCCGCACCCGCGGCTCCTGCGCTTTTCCTGCTTCGCCGCCGCCGTCATGGGCGCCGTCGGAGTATCGGCGCCGTTCTTCGCGCTTTACATGCTGAAAGAGCTCGGGATGACGTACTTCGAGCTCACGCTCGCCACTGCCGCTTTCGTCGTCGCGCAGTTCGTCTCACTGCGCGCCTGGGGGCGGCTCGGAGACCTCTACGGCAACCGCACGCTGCTCGTCGTGACCGGCGCGGCGCTGCCGCTGCTCCCGCTGCCCTGGCTGCTGGCCCCCGGCCTCGGCGCCGTGCTCCTCCTCCAGGCGGCGGCCGGCTGGATCTGGGCGGGATTCCGCTTGGCGCTCGGCAACTACTTCTTCGATCTGATGCCGGGCGGGCCCCGCCCGCACGACTGGGCGCTCCACAACTTTCTCGGTGCGCTCGGAACCGCCGCGGGCGCTCTTCTGGGTGGCACGCTCGCCGGCAAGGGGGGCTTCGCCGCGCTCGGCTTGGGGCTACCTCTACGCGGTATTGCCGCCGCCCTCACTGCCTCCGCGATGCTGCGCGCGGTCGTGCTCCTCGCCTTCCTTCCCCGGGTGCGTGAGACGCGTCCGGTGCGCGCCTTCTCCGCCCGCATCTTCCTGGTGGCGATGCTTCGCTTCAATCACCTGGGAGCGATCGTCTGCCGCTGGAGCCGGCGGCTGGCGCGCCGCGACGGCGCCGAGCACGACCGGCTCGACGCGTGAGCGTCAACCGGATGAAGCAAAGGAAGGCGAGGTCGACGGGTAAGCGCGAAGGCCGCCGTGCCGGGCGGCCCGACGGCCGGGAAAGCCGAGCGGCCTGCGTTCAGGGCAGCGCGCCGACCGCCGCGCTGCACCAGCCGATCACGTCGTTGATCCAGGGCAGCACCGCGATCAGCAACAGCGCGTTCACGCTCAGCAGGAGCCGGAAGCCGGCGCCGCCTTCGATCGCGGTCCGATCCGCGGGCTCGTCGAAGTACATGAGCTTGACGACGCGCAGGTAATAGTAGGCGCCGATTACGGCGAAGATCACCGACACCACGGCGAGCCACACGAGGTCCACGCGCACCACCGACTCGATCACGAGCAGCTTGGCGTAGAAACCGGCCGTCGGCGGCACGCCCGCGAGCGAGAACATGAGCACGAGCATCACGAACGCGTACCAGGGGCTGCGCTGGTTGAGCCCCTTGAAATCGTCCAGCGCGTCCGCATCGAAGCCCGTCCGCGAGAGCAGAATCACGACGCCGAATGCCCCGAGGCTCATGACAGCATAGGTCAGGACGTAGAACAGCGCGGCGCTGTAGCCTCTGGGCGTGGCGCTCAGCACGCCGAGCAGGAAGAAGCCCATGTGCGAGATCGCCGAATAGGCGAGCATGCGCTTGATGCTCGACTGCGCGATCGCGACCACGTTGCCGAGCGCCATCGACAGCACCGCCAGGATCACGAGCATGTCCTGCCACGAGGCGGCGAGGTCTTCCAGGCCGCCGACCAGAAGCCGCATCACCAGCGCGAACGAGGCGAGCTCCGGCGCGGTGCCGACGTAGAGCGTCACGGCGGTCGGCGCGCCCTGGTACACGTCCGGCACCCACATGTGGAACGGGACGAGCCCGATCTTGAAGCCGATGCCGACGATCACGAACACGAGGCCGAGGATCAGCACGACGTCGTTCGCCTCGATGCCCGCGATCGCGCGGCTCACCTCCGCGACCTCGAGGCTCCCGGTCACGCCGTAGAGCATCGACATGCCGTAGAGCAGCATGCCCGAGGCCATCGCGCCGAGCACGAAGTACTTCATCGCCGCCTCGGTCGCCAGCGCCGAGTCGCGCTGGAGCGCCACCATGGCGTAGAGCGACAGCGACAGCAGCTCGAGCCCGAGGTAGAGCGTCAGGAAGTGGCTCGCCGAAGCCAGCACCATCATGCCGACGATGCCGATGAGGCCGAGCGCGAAGTATTCGCTGCGCAGCAGCCCGCGCGCGGCGAGGTAGCCGCGGCTGTACGCGAACACGAAGAAGGCGATACCGTACGTCGCGAGCTTGAGCAGCGTCGCGAGCGGGTCCGCGACGAAGGTACCGGCGTAGAAGGTGCCCGTCCTGTCGGCCACGAGCACGCTCAGCACTGCCGCGCCGACGAGCGTGAGCTGGGTCAGCACGAACACCGGCGAGCGCGCCTCGGAGGCGCGGTAGAGGTCCACGAGCAGGATCACGCACGCCATCCCGAAGACGAAGATCTCCGGCAGCAGCGGAATCAGATCGAAAGTCTCGTTCATCGGCATCGATTCGTACGGTAACGACGGACGGACGCGCGCGCCGGCGAACGGCCCCCGGCGGCCGGCCGCACACGGCGATGGATCTGCTCGTTGCGCATGGGGCCGGCGTCCTCGCTACAGCTTGGAGATCGCCACCTGCTGCAGCAGGTGCTCGACCGAAGCGTGCATCACGTCGAGGAACGGCTTCGGCCACAGACCCATCAGCAGCACCGCGATCGCGAGCAGCAGCAGCACGCTGCCCTCGCGCAGCCCGATGTCCTTCAGCGCCGCCACGCGGCTGTTGCCGATCTCGCCGAAGATGACGCGCTTGTACATCCACAGCGTATAGGCCGCGCCCCAGATGAGCGTGGTCGCCGCCGCGAGCGCGTACCAGAAGTTCACCTGGAACGCGCCGAGAATGACCAGGAACTCGCCGACGAAGCCGGAAGTGCCGGGCAGGCCGCTGTTCGCCATGGCGAACAGCATCGCGAACGCGGCGAATACCGGCATCGGCTTCGCCACCCCGCCGTAGTCCTTGATAGCGCGCGAATGCAGCCGGTCGTAGAGCACGCCGACGCAAAGGAACAGCGCGCCGGACACGAAGCCGTGCGAGATCATCTGGACGAGCCCGCCCTCGATCCCCTGGGTGTTGAACACGAAGAAGCCGAGCGTGACGAAGCCCATGTGCGCGATCGACGAGTACGCGATCAGCTTCTTCATGTCCTCCTGCACCATCGCGACCAGGCCGATGTAGACGATCGCGATCAGCGACAGCGCGATCATCAGGCCGGAGAGCTCGTGCGAGGCGTCCGGCGTGATCGGCAGCGAGAAGCGCAGGAAGCCGTAGGCGCCCATCTTGAGCATGATCGCCGCGAGGATCACCGAGCCGCCCGTCGGCGCCTCGACGTGCGCGTCGGGAAGCCAGGTGTGGACCGGCCACATCGGCACCTTGACCGCGAACGCCGCGAGGAACGCGAGGAAGATCAGAATCTGCTCGGTGCGCCCGAGCGGCAGCTCGTGGAACGCGAGGATGTCGAAAGTACCGGCCTGGAGATACAGGTAGATCAGCGCCACCAGCATCAGCACCGATCCGAGGAACGTGTACAGGAAGAACTTGATGGTGGCGTAGACGCGGTTCGGTCCGCCCCACAGGCCGATGATGATGAACATCGGCACCAGCATCGCTTCCCAGAACACGTAGAAAAGGATCGCGTCGAGCGCGCTGAAAACGCCGATCATCAGGCCTTCCATGACCAGGAACGACGCGAAGTACTGCGCCACGCGCTCCTGGATCACGCCCCAGGCGGAAATCACCACCAGCACGGTGCTGAAGCTCGTGAGCAGCACCAGCAGGAGCGAAATGCCGTCGACGCCGAGGCGATAGCGGATGTTGAACGCATCCACCCAGGGGTAGTCCTCGACGAACTGCATGGTGTGCAGCGACGGATCGAAGCGCAGGTAAAGCGGCACCGTGACCGCGAACGTGAGCACCGCGAACGCCAGCGCGAGGCCGCGCGCGAGCGGCGCGTTGGTGTCGCGTCCGGCGGCGAGGACGGCGATGCCGCCCACGATGGGCAGCCAGATCGCGATGCTGAGCAGGTGCGCCTCGATCATGAGCGTACGAAGAACGTAATGAGCAGGAACAGCCCGAGAATCATCGCGAACGCGTAGTGGTACACGTAGCCAGACTGGACGTGGCGCACCACCGCGGAGGCCCAGCCGACGAGGCGGGCCGTGCCGTTCACCGCGAGCCCGTCGATCACCCGCACGTCACTCACGCGCCACAGCCACTCGCCCAGGCGCCGCGCGCCCCGGGCGAACACGAAGTCGTTGAGCTCGTCCAGGTAGTACTTGTTGAGCAGCAGCCGATAAAGGAAGCCGAAGCGTTCCCGCAGCTGCGCCGGAAGCTCCGGCCGGCGGATGTACAGGAACCAGGCGCTCGCAATGCCGGCCAGCGCGAGCCAGAACGGCCAACCCGCCAGGCCGTGCAGCGTGAATGCCGCCACCCGCTGCGCCGCGCCCGCGCCGCCGGCGAGATAGTGCTCGCCGAGCGTGCGCAACCCGTCGTGCTCCGGCAGCACCGCGATGGCGCGGCCGAAATAGCCGCCGAACACGAGCGGCTCGAGCATCAGGAATCCCGCCAGCACCGACGGCACCGCGAGCAGCACGAGCGGCACGGTCACGACGGCCGGCGACTCGTGCAGGTGGTGGCGCGTCTCCGCGTCCATGCGCGGCTCGCCGTGGAACACGAGGAACAGCATGCGGAACGTGTAGAACGCGGTGATGAAGACGCCGGCGAGCACGGCCGCGTAGGCGAGACCGCTGCCCGGCAGCTGCGAGGCGTGAACCGCCTCGATGATCAGGTCCTTGGAATAGAAACCGGCGAACGGGGGCACGCCGGCGAGCGCGAGCGAGCCGATCCAGGCGGTGACGAACGTCACCGGCATGTACTGGCGCAGGCCGCCCATCTTGCGGATGTCCTGCTCGTGGTGCATGGCGATGATCACCGAGCCCGCGGCGAGGAACAGCAGCGCCTTGAAAAAGGCATGGGTCGCGAGGTGGAAGATGCCGACGCTGTACGCCGAGGCGCCGAGCGCGACCATCATGTAGCCGAGCTGCGACAGCGTCGAGTACGCCACGATCCGCTTGATGTCGTTCTGCACGATGCCGACGAGCGCCATCGTGAACGCCGTGATCGCGCCGATCACGAGCACGACGGAGAGCGCCGTTTCCGAGAGCTCGAACAGCGGCGACATGCGCGCCACCATGAACACGCCCGCGGTGACCATGGTCGCGGCGTGGATGAGCGCGGAGATCGGCGTCGGGCCCTCCATCGAGTCCGGCAGCCACACGTGCAGCGGCACCTGCGCGCTCTTGCCCATCGCGCCCACGAAGAGCAGCAGGCACACGAGCGTGAGCACGTTCCAGTCGACGCCCGGCAGGATCTGCGCGGTCTTGTCGGCGAACTGCGGGGCGATCGCGAACACCGCGCCGTAATCGAGCGTGCCGAAGTGGTAGTAGATCGCGGCGATGCCGAGCAGGAACCCGAGGTCGCCCACGCGGTTCACCAGGAACGCCTTGAGCTGGGCGTAGGTCGCCGTCGGGCGCGTGTACCAGAAGCCGATCAGCAGGTAGGACATGAGACCGACCGCTTCCCAGCCGAAGAAGAGCTGCAGGAAGTTGTTCGACATCACCAGCATCAGCATCGCGAAGGTGAACAGCGCGATGTAGCTGAAGAAGCGCTGGTAGCCCGGATCGTCGCGCATGTAGCCGATGGTGTAGATGTGCACCATCAGCGACACGAACGTGACCACGGTCATCATGATCGCCGTGAGGGGGTCGATCAGGAACCCGACCTCGAGCGGCAGGTCGCCGCTCGCGCCCCACTGGTACACGGTGCCGTTCCAGGTATTGCCCGCGAGCACGTCCGGCAGCACCACGAACGTCGACAGCGCGAACGCGACTGCGACGCCGAGGATCGTGACCGTGTGCGCGGCCACCCGCCCGATCCGCCAGCCGAGCAGCCCGGCGACGAGCGCGCCGGCGAGGCACGACAGCGGAATCAGCAGGTAGACCGTCTCCTTGCTCAGCCCCAACATGCGCTCACCTCTGCCCGTTTCCCGAGCCGCTCCTCTTCCGCCTCACCCCTTGAGCGAGCCGAGGTCCTCGACGTCTATCGAGGCGCGGTTGCGGAACAGCACGACCAGTATCGCGAGGCCGATCGCCGACTCGGCGGCGGCGACCGTCAGGATGAAGAACACGAAGACCTGGCCGGACAGATCGCCGAGGAAGTGCGAGAACGCCACGAAATTCGTGTTCACGGCGAGCAGCAGCAGCTCGATCGCCATCAGCAGGATCACGAGGTTCTTCCGGTTCAGGAAAATCCCGACGACGGCCAGCGCGAACAGGATGGCGCCGAGGATCAGGTAGTGCTCGAGCGGTATCATCGTTCGGCCCCGCGGTTCTCAGCTTTTCTTTTCGGCCGGCATCTTGATCACGCGCACGCGGTCTTCGCGCCGCACGGCGATCTGCTTCGCCGGATCCAGGTACTTGGTGTCCTTCCGCTTGCGCATGGTGAGCGCGATCGCCGCGATGATCGACAACAGCAGGATCACCGCCGCCAGCTCGAACGGATAGGCGTAGACGGTGTAGATGAGGCGTCCGAGCGCCCGCGTGTTGCTGTAGCCCGCTGGCGGCGGCTCCGGCTCCGGCATGACGGCCGCGTCGAAGCGGCCGGAGCTGAGAATCAACGCCATCTCGAGCACGAGCAGCACGGCGACGAGGCCCCCGAGCGGCAGGTATTCGCCGAAGCCCGCGCGCATTCGCGCGAGGTTGATGTCGAGCATCATCACCACGAACAGGAACAGCACCATCACCGCGCCGACGTACACGAGCACGAGCGCGATCGCGAGGAACTCGGCGGCGAGCAGCAGCCACACCCCGGCGGCGCTGAAGAACGCGAGGACCAGGAACAGCGCCGACTTCACGGGGTTGCGCAGGGTGATCACCATGGCGGCGGCGAACACCAGCAACCCCCCGAACACGTAGAAGACGAACTGTTTGAATTCCATTTATTCGTGGATTCGCTCTGCATCGCCGGACCAGCCGAGAACGGGGCCGCGACCGCTCCTCGCGGTTCTCCGATCCCCTCTGCGTCGTCCGCGATGCGACACTGTGGCTACCGATACTTCGCGTCCGCGGCGCGCGCGGCCGCGATCTCTTTTTCGAAACGATCGCCGAGCGCGAGCAGCTGCTCCTTCTTGATTACGTGGTCGCCGCGCTGCTCGAAATGGAACTCGTTGAAGCCGGTCTCGACGATCGAGTCGACCGGGCACGACTCCTCGCAGAAGCCGCAGTAAATGCACTTGAACAGGTCGATCTCGTAGCGCACGGTGCGGCGCGAGCCGTCCGGGCGTACGTCCGATTGGATGGTGATCGCCGCCGCCGGGCACGTCGCTTCGCACAGCTTGCAGGCGATGCAGCGCTCCTCGCCGTTCGGATAGCGGCGCAGGGCGTGCAGCCCGCGGAAGCGCGGGCTGGTCGGGGTGCGTTCGTCCGGATACTGAACCGTGACCTTGGGCCGGAAGAGATGCCGCCCCGTCACCAGCATGCCGCGCAGCAGCTCGATCAGAAGGAAACTGTTGAGGAACCGTTTCAGCGATTGCATGGCGCTCAGTGGACGATGAAGCCCCAAGGGGTGAAGTGCACCACGCCGATCAGCACGATCCACACCAGCGTCACCGGAATGAACACCTTCCAGCCGAGACGCATGATCTGGTCGTAGCGGTAGCGCGGGAACGTGGCCCGGAACCAGAGGAAGCAGAAGAGCAGGAAGCTCACCTTAGCGAGCAGCCAGTGGAAGCCGCTGCCCAGGAGCGCGCCGAGCACGGGTACGTCCGGCACCCACGCCGCCGGCAGCGGCGACAGCCAGCCGCCGAGGAACATGATCGACGCGAGCGTCGATATCAGGATCATGTTGGTGTACTCGGCGAGGAAGAACAGCGCGAACGCGACGCCCGAGTACTCGACGTGGAAGCCGGCGACGATCTCCGACTCCCCTTCCGCCACGTCGAACGGCGCACGGTTCGTCTCCGCGACGCCCGCAACGAAATACACGACGAAAAGCGGCAGCAGCGGCAGGACGTACCACTCGAGGAAGCCCCAGTCACCCGCCTGCGCGAGCACGATCTCGCGCAGGTTGAGGCTGCCCGCCGCCATGAGCACGCCGACCAGGGCGAAGCCCATCGCGATCTCGTAGGCGACGATCTGCGCCGCCGAGCGCATGCTGCCGAGGAACGCGTACTTCGAGTTGGACGCCCACCCGGCGACGATGACGCCGTAAACGCCCATCGAGGTGAGCGCGAGAATGAAGAGCAGGCTCGCGTCGATGTCGGCCAGCACCAGCGTGTCGGTGAACGGGATCACCGACCAGGCGACGAAGGCCGGCGCGAGCGCGAGCAGCGGCGCCGTGATGAACAGGAACCGGTTGGCGCGCGTCGGAACGATGATTTCCTTGGTGAGGAGCTTCACCACGTCCGCAATCGGCTGCAGCCAGCCGCGCGGCCCGACGCGGTTCGGTCCGACGCGCACCTGCATGTAGCCGATGACCTTGCGCTCGGCGAACGTGAGATAGGCCACCGCCAGGATCAGCGGCACCATGATCGCGACGATCTTCGCGACGCTCAGCGCCGTGAACTGCGTCCATTCGGGGAGGCCTTCCCAGGCGGAAAGGAACAGCTCGCTCATGCCGGTACGATGCTCGCAGGGCCGTGGGCGCCGAGCGCGTAGGTCTCGGGATACCCGGACGGGATGAGTACGCAGCCGTCGGGGACGCGCGTATCGATGCGCACGGGAAGCCGCGCCTCGCCCGCGACGGTGCGCACGATGACGGTTACGCCTTCCTCGAGCCCGAAGCGCCGCGCTTCGCCGGGATTGAGGCGCGCCGCGGGCGGCGGGTTGTCGGCCGTGCGCTGCAGCGCCGGAGCGCGCCGCACGATCGGATCGACGGCATAGAGCGGTACCTCGGCGATGCGCAGGAGCTGCCCGTCCGCGAGCGGAGTGCGCACCGGCGCGGGCAGCGCGCCCGCCTCGCCCGCCGTCGGCTTGAACATGGCCGGGAATCCGAGCTCGGCGCGGACCTCTTCGAGGGCGCTGAACTGGAAGCCGCCGAGCCCGAGGCGATCGCCGAGCACGCGCAGGATCTTCCAGCCCGGACGCGCCTCACCGAGCGGCTTCACGGCCGCCTCGAAGCGCTGCACGCGCCCTTCGGTGTTCACGAAGCTGCCGTCGGTCTCGCTGAAAGGCGCGAGCGGGAGCAGCGCGTGCGCGTACCCGATCGCACCGCTGCGGTAGGCCGAGGGCTTGAAGCTCGTGAACATGACGACGAAATCCGCCGACTCCATGGCCTTGGCGGCGAGCGCCCCGTCGAGCACGTCGAGCTCGGGCTCGACGCCGTATAGGAGATAGCCCTTGCGCGGCTCGCGCAGCATGTCCATGGCGTTGCGCCCCGGCCCGGCCGCCGCGCCGAGCGGACCGCGGTGCGGCACGCATCCCGCGACCCAGGCGCCGGCGCCGTTGCCTTCGGCGAGGATCCCGAGCGTCGCGCCGGCGCGTTCCGCGATACGCCGCGCGAGCGTGCGCAGCCCGGCCGCCTGCGGATGAGCCGCGGCGAACGGGCCGAGCAGCACCGCCTTGCGCGGCGCCTGCGTCAGGATCTCGGCGATGCGGCGCGCTTCCGCACGCGGCGTGAGCGCGTCGACCCAGCTCGCCTCGACCGGCCCCGCGCGCAGCTCGCCGACCGCCTTCGCCACCTCGGCCGCCGCGCCGTACATGTCCTCGGGCTTGCCGATGAGCCTGGCCGCAACCGGCATCGCGAAATCCCAGTCGAGCGGATTGATCGCCATGATGCGCGCCCCGCGCTTCGCCGCCTTGCGCAGCCGCACGCCGAGCAGCGGCTGGTCCTTGCGCGGGTTGGACCCGATCAGGAGCACGGCATCGAGCGTCTCGACGTCGGCGATGCTCATGCCGAGCGACGGAAAGAGCGGCGCCTGCGCGTCGTCGGAGAAGTCGAGCTGCCGCAGGCGGTGATCGACGTTGTGCGAGCCGAGGGCGCGCACGAGCTTCTGCAGCAGGTAGTGCTCCTCGAGCGTCGCGATCGGCGACGCGAGCGCCCCGAGCGCGTCGGCTCCGTGCGCCTCGAGCACGCGCCGCAGGCCCTCGACCGTGTAGTCGAGCGCGGTCGGCCAGTCGACCTCCTCCCAGCGGCCGCCGCGGCGGATCATCGGCACGCGCAGCCGCTCCTCGGAATTCAGCGCCTCGTAGCTGAAGCGGTCGCGGTCCGAGAGCCAGCACTCGTTCACCGCCTCGTTCACGCGCGGCACGACCCGCATCACCTTGCCGCGCAGCGTCTGCAGATCGATGTTGGACCCGAGACAGTCGTGCGGCGCGATCGACGCGTGATGGTCGAGCTCCCACGGGCGCGCCTTGTACTGGAACGGCTTCGAGGTGAGCGCGCCCACCGGGCAGATGTCGATCACGTTGCCGGACACTTCCGAATCGACACTGCGATCGAGGAAGGTGCGGATCTCCGCGTGCTCGCCGCGATTGAGCACGCCGAACTCCATCACGCCCGCGATCTCCTGTCCGAAGCGCACGCAGCGCGTGCAGTGGATGCAGCGCGTCATGAAGGTCGCGATGAGCGGACCGATGTCCTTGTCCGGTACCACCCGCTTCGGCTCCTCGTAGCGGGACCTGTCGCCGCCGTAGCCGAGCGCCTGGTCCTGCAGCGGGCACTCCCCGCCCTGGTCGCAGATCGGGCAGTCGAGCGGGTGGTTGAGCAGCAGGAACTCCATCACCGCCTTCTGCGACAGCCGCGCCTTCTCGGAGCGCGTGTACACCTTCATGCCTTCGGCGACCGGCGTCGCGCACGCCGGCACCGGCTTCGGCGCTTTCTCCACCTCGACGAGGCACATGCGGCAGTTGGCCGCGATCGGCAGCTTCGCGTGATAACAGAAACGCGGAATGTAGATGCCGGCGGCATCCGTCGCCTGGATCAGCATCGAGCCCTTCCTGGCCTGGATCTTCCGGCCGTCGACTTCGATGGTGACCGTCTCCGCGGCCGGCGGGCTCGCGGGCTGCTCTTTCGCGCTCATGGGCGTCCTCGCGTCTCGGGCAGGCACGCCCGATGATCCACGTGGTACTGAAACTCTTCGCGGAAATGCTGCACGAAGCTGCGCACCGGCCAGGCGGCCGCCTCGCCGAACGCGCAGATGGTGCGGCCCTCGATGCGCGACGCCACGTCGTCGAGCAGATCGAGGTCCTCGGGCCGGCCGCGGCCGGCTTCGATGCGGTCGATCACGCGCGCGAGCCAGCCCGTACCCTCCCGGCACGGGGTGCACTGTCCGCAAGACTCCTCGTAATAGAAGTGCGAGATGCGCTGCAGCGCCCGCACCATGCAGGTGGTCTCGTCCATGACGATGACCGCGCCGGAACCGAGCATCGAGCCCGCCTTCGCGATCGAATCGTAGTCCATGGCGAGCTCCATCATGATGCGCCCCGGCAGCACCTTCGCCGACGAGCCGCCGGGGATCACCGCCTTCACGCGATGCCCGTTGCGCACGCCGCCCGCTAGCTTGAGCAGCTCCGCGAACGGGGTGCCGAGCGGCACCTCGTAGTTGCCCGGGCGGTTGACGTGCCCCGAGACCGAGAAGATCTTCATGCCGCCGTTGTTCGGCTTGCCGAGCTCGAGAAAGTGCCTCGCGCCGTGGCGCAGGATGTACGGCACCGACGCGAGCGTCTCGGTGTTGTTGATCGTGGTCGGCCGCCCGAACAGGCCGAAATGCGCCGGAAACGGCGGCTTGTAGCGCGGCAGCCCGCGCTTGCCCTCGATCGACTCGAGCAGCGCCGTCTCCTCGCCGCAGATGTAAGCGCCGGCGCCGAGCAGGCTGTAGAGATCGAAATCGATCCCCGAGCCCCGGATGTTCTTGCCGAGCAGCCCCTCAGCGTACGCCTCCTTGAGCGCCGCCTCGAAGCGGTTGTACGGCTCGATGAACTCGCCGCGCATGTAGTTGTAGCCGACTGTCGCGCCCATCGCGTAGCCCGCGATCGCCATGCCTTCGATGACGGCGTGCGGATTGAAGCGCAGGATGTCGCGGTCCTTGAAGGTGCCGGGCTCGCCCTCGTCGGAGTTGCAGACGAGATATTTCTGGCCGGGAGCCTTCGGATTCATGAAGCTCCACTTGACGCCCGTCGGGAAGCCTGCGCCGCCGCGTCCGCGCAGCGCCGCCGCCTTGATCTCCTCGACGATGCTGGTGGGGTCCGGGCGCTCACGCAGCACCTTCTCCCACATCTCGTAGCCGCCGACCGAGCGGTAGCTCGCGAGCGTCCACGGCTTCTCGAGCGCGGGGTCGGGCAGACAGATGCGTTGCGGTGCGGAGGACATATCGATTCGTCGTCTACTTGAGGCGCGCGAGCAGCGCGTCGATCTTCTCCGGCGTCAGGTTCTCGTGGTATTCGCCGTCGACCATGAGCGCCGGCGCGCCGCCGCAGGCGGCCAGGCACTCGGCCTGCTTGAGCGTGATGCGCCCGTCGGGCGTGGTCTCGCCCACCTTGATCCCGAGCCGCTGCTGCAGGTGCTCGAGGATGCGCTCAGATCCGCACAGCCAGCAGGAGATGCTGTTGCACACGTAGATCTTGTGGCGCCCGACAGGCTCAAGATCGAAGAGGCTGTAGAACGTCGCCACCTCCTGGACCGCGATCGGCGGCACCTCGAGGTACTCGGCCACGGCCTCCATGAGCTCCGGCGTGAGCCAGCCGCCGTTCTCGCGCTGCACGATCGTGAGCGCTGCGAGCAGCGCCGCGCGCTTGCGGTCCGGCGGAAACTTCGCGATCCAGCGGTCGATCTCGGCGCGCGCACCGGCGGAGAGGCGCTCGGCCGCCTTCGGTTTGGGCTGCGTACCCATCAGCGGTCGATCTCCCCGAACACGATGTCCTGCGTGCCGATGATCGCGACGAGATCGGCAATCATGTGGCCGCGCGCCATCTCGTCGAGCGCCGCGAGATGTGCGAACCCCGGCGCCCGGATCTTCACG
>DATCLR010000056.1:0-1800 GCA_036563785.1 Burkholderiales bacterium
GGGCGCGACGAACTCGGCCACGATCGCATTCTGCATGGCATTGGCGCGGGCGGCAACCAGCGCTTGCCCGTCCATGTCGACGCCGCGCGCGACGGCTGCGCCGAGCTTGAGCGCCGCGATGGCGAGGATCCCGGAGCCGCAGCCGTAATCGAGCACGCGCTCGCCGCCGCGGATGTGCTCGGCGAGCCAGCGCAGGCAAAGCCGCGTCGTGGGATGGCTCCCGGTGCCGAAAGCGGCGCCGGGATCGAGCATGATGTTGATCGCGTTCGGGTCGGGCGGACTTTCCCAGCTCGGCACGATCCACAGCCGCGGCGTAATCCGGATCGGCGGAAACTGCGACTGCGTGAGACGCACCCAGTCGCGGTCGTCGACCTCCGTCCAGGCCGCATCCTGGGGAACCGCGATGCCGGCTTCGTCGCAGGCTTGTGCCAGCGCTGCGCGGGGATCCGCGTCGCGCGGCAGCAGGACGCTCAGGCGCGAGCTCGGCCAGGGCTTCACCTCGGTGCCCGGCTCGGCAAACGCCGCGTGCTCGTCGGGCGTGCCGCCGTGCGCGTCGGCGACGTCGACCGAAAGCGCCCCCGCCTCGAAGAGCGCATCGCTCAGCGTCTCGACGCGATCGCCGGGCAGCGTGAAGGTGAGGGACCAGAACGACACGGCCGCAACGCTAGTCTTCGCGCGCGTACTTGGCGAGCTTGTCTTCCAGGTAGTGGATGCTGGTGCCGCCGGCGCGAAAAGCGGCGTCGCGCATCAGCTCCTGGTGCAGGGGCAGATTGGTCTTGATGCCCTCGATCACCGTCTCCGAGAGCGCGACCTCCATGCGCGCGATCGCCTGCTCGCGCGTGTCGCCGTAGACGATGATCTTGCCGATCAGCGAATCGTAGTACGGCGGAATGACGTAGTTCACGTAGGCGTGCGAGTCGACGCGCACGCCCGGGCCGCCGGGCATGTGGAAGGTCGTGATGCGCCCGGGCGAGGGCGTGAAGCGGAACGGATCCTCCGCGTTCAGGCGGCACTCGATCGCGTGCCCGCGGATCTTCACGTCGCGCTGCCTGAGCTTCAGCTTCTCGCCCGCGGCGACGCGCAGCTGCAGCTGCACCAGGTCGAGACCCGTCACCATCTCGGTCACCGGGTGCTCGACCTGGATGCGCGTGTTCATCTCGATGAAGTAGAACTCGCCCTTCTCGTACAGGAACTCGAAGGTGCCCGCGCCCTCGTAGCCGATCCTGCGGCACGCCTCCGCGCAGCGCTCGCCGATGCGCGCCACCGCGCGCGGATTGATGCCCGGCGCAGGCGCCTCCTCGATGATCTTCTGGTGCCGGCGCTGCATCGAGCAGTCGCGCTCGCCCAGCCACAGCGCGTTCTTGTGCTTGTCGGCGATCACCTGGATCTCGATGTGGCGCGGGTTCTCCAGGAACTTCTCCAGGTAGACGGCCGGATTGCCGAACGCCGCCTGCGCCTCGGAGCGCGTGGTGGCGACCGCGTTGAGCAGCGCCGCCTCGGTGTGCACGACGCGCATGCCGCGCCCGCCTCCGCCGCCCGCCGCCTTGACGATGACGGGATAGCCGATCGAGCGCGCGATCTTCGCGATCTCGTCGTTCGACTCGGGCAGCGGCGCGTCGTATCCCGGCACCGTCGGGACGCCGGCCTTCTTCATCGCGTTCTTCGCGCTCACCTTGTCGCCCATCAGCCGGATGGTCTCCGGCCGCGGGCCGATGAACACGAAGCCGCTCTTCTCGACGCGCTCGGCAAAGTCGGCGTTCTCCGCGAGGAAGCCGTAGCCGGGATGGATCGCCTCCGCGT
>DATCLR010000058.1:0-9902 GCA_036563785.1 Burkholderiales bacterium
CGCTGTACACGCTGGCCTTCGGCAACTTCGTGATCGGTACGGGCACGATGATCACGGCGGGGCTGCTCAACCTGATCGCGGCAGATCTCGGCGTGTCGCTCGCGGCGGTCGGCCAGTTGCTGACCGCGTATGCCGTCGCCACCTGCGTGGGTGCGCCGATTCTCGCGGGCGTCACCAGTCGGATATCGCGCCGCGCGCTGCTCGTCGGCGCGCTCGTCCTCTTCGCCCTCTGCCACGTGGGCGCCGCGTTCGCCCCGAGCTACGCGGTGCTGCTGCTCCTGCGGCTGCTGACCGGATCGGGCGCGGCGATCTACACGCCGCAAGCCGCCGCCACGGCGGGTCTCCTCGTCGACCCCGCGCAGCGGGGGCGCGCGGTGGCGCTGGTGTTCCTCGGCTTCAGCCTTTCGAGCGTGGTCGGAAATCCGCTCAGCATTTACCTCGGCGCCGCGCTCGGCTGGCGCGCCGCATTCGTCGTCGTCGGGCTCGTAGCGGCGCTCTGCGCCGCGCTCGTCTACGTGCAGGTGCCGAAGGGTCTGTACGTGCCGCGCATCGACGCCGCTGCGTGGCGCGCGGTGTTCGGGAACCGGGCGCTCCTGCTGGTGCTCGCGACAACGGTGCTGCAGGCGGCGGCGCAGTTCGTGCTGCTCACTTACCTCGCCGCGGTGCTGAAGAACGATCTGGGTGCCTCGCCCACTCTGATCGGCGCGCTCTTCGCCTGGATCGGCGCCTCCGGCGTCGCCGGCAACCTGATCGCCGGGGCGCTCATCGACCGACTGGGCGCGGCGCGGGTGGTCGCGGCCACGATCGCGACGATCCTTGCCGCCTTTCTCCTGTGGCCGCTCACGCGCGGCTCGCTCCCCATGACGCTCCTCGCGCTCACCCTATGGGGTCTCGGCGCCTTCGCGATCCAGGGTGCCCAGCAGGTCCGGCTCATCGCCATGGCGCCGCCGCTCGCCTCCGCGTCGGTGGCGCTCAATTCCTCGAGCTTCTACCTCGGTCAGGCGGCCGGCGCCGGCCTCGGCGGGCTCGTGCTCGTGCACTTCGACCTGGGCGCACTCTCCTGGATCGGCGCCGGTCTTCTGCTCCTCACCTGGGCCGTATCGACAGCCGCGCAGGCACGCTCAGAGCGGCTCGACCCGGCGGGAGCCGTCGATCCCCTGCGCCGCTAGACCGTCCCCCGGCCGTCAACCTCGGATCCCCGCCGATTTTTGACCCAGATCAAAGGTCCGGGCTCGGATATGCACTATGGTTCATGTCGCCATCTCGATATGCAACATACTGCATACCGGGGATTCGGCCGGCCGGACGGCGCTGGCCGATTCGTTCACAACATTCGACGGGGAAAGCATATGAGCGAAGCCATAAAGAGCAGCGCTTTCGTAGAGGTCAACTACGACGACAAGATTCCCAACAACGTCAACCTGTCGAGCGACCGGCAGTTGCAGCGGGCCCTCGAAGAATGGCAGCCGAAGTATCTCGACTGGTGGCTCGACATGGGTCCGGACGGCTTTCAGAAGGCCGACGTCTACCTGCGGACGGCGGTCGGCGTGGACCCGCAGGGTTGGGCCGTATTCGACTACGTCAAGATGCCGGAGTACCGCTGGGGCATCCTGCTCGCGCCCAAGGAGGAAGGCCGCGTCATTCCTTTCGGGCGGCACAAGGGTGAGCCCGCGTGGCAGGAGGTACCGGGGGAATACCGCTCGATCCTGCGCCGGCTGATCGTCATCCAGGGCGACACCGAGCCGGCCTCGGTGGAGCAGCAGCGCCACCTCGGCAAGACCGCGCCTTCGCTCTACGACATGCGCAACCTGTTCCAGGTGAACGTCGAGGAGGGGCGCCACCTCTGGGCGATGGTGTATCTGCTCATGAAGTACTTCGGCCGCGACGGCCGCGAGGAGGCGCAGGCGCTGCTCGAGCGGCGTTCCGCCGACCAGAACAACCCGCGCATCCTCGGCGCGTTCAACGAGCGGACGCCGGACTGGCTGTCGTTCTTCATGTTCACCTACTTCACCGACCGCGACGGCAAGATGCAGCTCGCCGCGCTCGCGCAATCGGGCTTCGATCCGCTGTCGCGCACCTGCCGCTTCATGCTGACGGAGGAAGCGCATCACCTGTTCGTCGGCGAGACCGGCATCGGCCGCACGGTGGAAGCGACAGTGAAGGCCATGAACCGCGCCGGCATCAAGGATCCCTACAACATCGACGCCGTCCGGCGGCTCGGCGTCATCGATCTGCCAACGCTGCAGAAGAAGGCGAACTTCCACATCTCCGTGACGCGCGACCTCTTCGGCTCCGAGATCTCGAGCAACGCCGCCGAAGCGTTCAGCGCGGGGCTCAAGGGGCGCTTCGAGGAAACCAAGATCGACGACGATCACGTGCTCACGGACGCCACCTACCCGGTGCAGCGCGTGAAGAACGGCGAGATCGTGACCGAGGAAGTGCCGGCCCTGAAGGCGATCAACGCCCGGCTGCTCGACGACTACATCAAGGACTGCCAGGGCGGCATCGACCGGTGGAACAAGATCATCCGCGACCACGGCATCGAGTTCGAGTTCAAGCAGCCGCACAAGGGCTTCAACCGCAAGATCGGCGAGTTCGCGGGCCACTACATCACGCCGGAAGGCAAGGTCGTGAGCGAGGCCGAGTGGAACGCGCAGAAGGACCGCTGGTTCTGCACCGAGGAGGATCTCGCGTTCATCGACTCGCTGATGCAGCCCTGCTTCGAGCCCGGCAAGTACGCGAGCTGGATCGCGCCGCCGCGGGTCGGCATCAACAAGAAGCCCGGCGACTTCGAGTACGTGAAGCTCTACCGGGATTGATGCCGGCACGGGAGGAGCGAAAGGGGCCGCGATGCGGCCCCTTTTCGCAGGTACGCACGTCGTCCCGCGACGCGGCCGCCGGCATTGCGCCGGGTGCCGCCGGGATGATACGTATGCACCGCAGCGGCAGTCGGTTCTCCGAGCGCATCGAGACAGTTGCTCCGGACCGTCTCCCGCCGAAGCATCGATCCATCGCCCGCCGAGATTCGCATGACATCGAGCTACGAGCCCCGCGCCCGCACGATCGAGGCGAACGGGTTGCGCCACAACGTCCTCGAATGGGACAACGCCGCGGCGGACACGACCGTGGTCCTGCTGCACGGCTTTCTCGATCTCGCCTGGAGCTTCGAGCGTGTGGCTGAGCGGCTCGCGGCGCGCTACCACGTCATCGCGCCGGACTTCCGCGGCCACGGCGACAGCGAATGGATCGGCCGCGGAGGCTATTACTACTTTCCGGACTACACCGCGGACCTCGCGCGGCTGCTGCCGCCGCTGACGCGCGGCCGCGTGTACCTCGTGGGCCACTCGATGGGCGGGACGGTGGCGACTTACTACACGGGCACCTTTCCCGAGCGCGTGCAGAAGCTCGCGCTGCTCGAGGGTATCGGCCCGCCGGACACGAAGCCCGAGGACGCACCGGAACGGATGCTCGAGCACATCCGGACGGTGGACGAGGTACGCGCGAAGGCGCTGAAGCCGCTGCCCTCGCTCGCCGCGGCGGCCGAGCGGCTGCGCCGGCTCTATCCGCGCCTGGAAGCCGCGTGGGCCGAGCGGCTCGCGGAAAAGTCGACCCGTCCGGCCCCGGACGGTCCGCCCGGCAGCCGCATCTGGAAGCACGATCCGCTGCACCGCACGCGCTCGCCGGTGCCGTTCAACCTCGCGCAGTTCCGCGCCTTCATCGCGCGCATCCGCTGCCCGGTGCTGCTCGTGAACGGCGGCGAGTCGGACATGGCGATGGCGCGCGACCCCGAGCGCCAGCGGCTCTACCCGAATGCACGGGTGCGCACGCTCCCCGGCGCGGGGCACATGATGCAGCTCGACCAGCCGGGCGCCCTGGCCGATATACTGCTCGAATTCTTCGAGGTGCAGTAACGCGCGACACAGGAGCCGACCGATGAAAGCCATTCTGGTGAAGCAACCTGGCCCCGCCGAGAACATGGTGTACGGCGGCGCACCCGATCCGACGCCGAAGGCGGACGAGCTGCTCGTGCGCGTGCGCGCGACCGCCGTGAACCGCGCCGACATCCTGCAGCGTATGGGCCTGTATCCGCCGCCGCCGGGTGCGCCGGACATCCTCGGGCTCGAAATCGCCGGCGAGGTGATCCAGCCGGCCGGGCGCTGGCGCGCCGGCGATCGCGTGATGGCGGTGGTTCCGGGCGGCGGCTACGCCGAGCTCGCGACCGTGCCCGCGGCGCAGGCGATGCCGATCCCGAAGGACTTCAGCTACGAACAGGCGGCGGCGATTCCCGAGGCGTTCCAGACCGCGTACCTCAACCTCTTCGTCCTGGGCAAGCTCCGGCCGGGCGAGATCGCGCTGATTCACGCGGGCGCGAGCGGCGTCGGCAGCGCCGCGATCCAGCTCGCGCGCGCCGCCGGCGCGCGCGTCTTCGCGACCGCCGGATCCGCGGAGAAGCTCGACCTCTGCCGCAAGCTCGGCGCCGAGCTCGCGATCAACTACAAGGAGGAAAAGTTCAGCGAGCGGGTGCTCGCCGCGACCGACGGGCGCGGCGTGGACGTGATTCTCGACTTCGTCGGCGCGCCCTACTGGAACGACAACCTCGCCTCCGCCGCGCGCTTCGCGCGGCTGATGCTGATCGGCTTCCTCGGCAAGACCCGGGGCGAGCTCGACCTCGGGCCGCTGCTGCAGAAGGCGATGACGGTCGCCGCCACCACGCTGCGGCGGCTGCCGGCGCCGCAGAAGGAGGAGCTGGTCAAGGCGCTCACCGAGTTCGCGCTTCCGCGCTTCGAGCAGGGCGAGCTCAGGCCCGTCATCGACTGCGTGCTGCCGCTCGAGCGCGCGGCCGACGCGCATCGCCACATGGAGGCGAACCGCAATCTCGGCAAGATCGTGCTCAAGGTAGGCTGATCGGCCGCGCCGCGAGCCCCGAGCCGGCCGATCAGAACTTCTCCACCCACGGGCGCAGGTCGAGCTCGAGCGTCCAGGCGCTGCGCGGCTGGCAGTGCAGCTGATAGTACGTCTCGGCGATCGCGTCGGGCGCGAGCAGCGCGTCCGGGCCGCGCTGCGCCGCGAGCTGCCGGTAGCGCTCCGAGGCGATCTGCCCGTCGATCACCACGTGCGCCACGTGTATGCCCTTCGGGCCGAGCTCGCGCGCCATCGATTGCGCCAGCGCGCGCAGCCCGAACTTCGGCACCGCGAGCGTCGCGAAGCCGGCGCTGCCGCGAAGCGCCGCCGTCGCCCCGGTGAAGATGATGGTTCCGGCGCCGTGCGGGAGCATCCGCCGCGCGGCCTCCTGGCCCACGAGAAAACCGCCGAAGCAGCCGATGCGCCAGCAGCGCTCGAACTGCTCCGGCGCGACGTCGAGGATGCCGGCCGGCTCGAAGGCGCCGGCGTTGTAGACGACGACGCTCGGCGCCTCGCCGACCGCTTCGAACAATGCCCGTACTTCGGCCGGCTGCGTCGCGTCGCAGGCGTGCGCGGTGACGCTGCCCGCCGGCAGCTCGGCGGCGTGCCGTGCGAGCAGCCCGTCGAGCGTCGCGCGGTTGCGCGCGGCGGCCGCCACGCGCAGCCCCGCGCGCGCGAAGCGCCGGACGAGCGACCAGCCGAGGCCGGGGCCCACTCCGACGATGACGGCGCTTTCCTGTGTCATGTCCTTTTCTCCCGTTCGATGCGGGGACGGGTATGGTAGCGCCGTCGCCGAAAGGAGCGGTCAGCTCTTCACCAGCCCCTCGGCCACGAGCGCCTCGCGCACCTTCGGCCGGCTGCCGACGCGCTTCTGATAGGCCTTGATGTTCGGGTACGGCGTCAGGTCGATCTTGAGGACGCCGGTCCAGTTGATGACCGTGTATGCATACGCGTCCGCGACCGTGAAGCGGTCACCCATCAGATACTCGCGGCCTTCGAGGTGCTTCTCGATGTGCGACAGCCGGTTCGCGAGCCGGTCGTTCAAGAGCCCGCGCATGGCGTCGGGGAGCTGCGGGTTGAAGAACCAGCTGAACGTCTTGTGCAGCTCCGTCGCAATGTAGTTGAGCCACATCTGCACCTGCACGCGCTCCATCGAGCCCGCGGGCGGGATCAGCCCGGCCTGCGGCGCCCGGTCGGCGAGAAACTGCGTCAGCACCGCGACTTCCGTGAGCCGCGTGCCGTCGTCGAGCTCGAGCAGGGGCACGTAGCCGCGCGGATTGATGGCGTAGTAGTCCTCGCCGCTCTCGAGCCGGTGCGCTTTGAGGTCCACCTTGACCAGATCGATGGCGAGCCCGGCCTCGCGGGCAACGATGTGGGGGGCCAGCGAGCACGCCCCAGGCGAATAGTAGAGCTTCACGTCGTCCTCCTTATGCCGACAGATCGGTTTGAACTGCGCCGGCGGCCGCGACCGCCGGCACCCTTTGTTGACTGCCCTCGGAAACGTGCCAGAATCGAACGCGCCGCCCCACCCGAGGAGCTGGCGATATGCCGACCAGCAGCCGCTTCGCCGTCGCCGTGCACATTCTGAGCGCGCTCGCACTGCACCGCGGTCGGCCCGTCACGTCCGACATGCTCGCGAAGAGCGCGAGCACGAATCCCGCCGTCATCCGGCGCATCCTGTCGATGCTCAACGACGCCGGCCTGACGCGCGCGCAGCTCGGCCAGGGCGGCGGGGCGCTGCTCGCGCGTCCTGCGGAATCGATCCTGCTCCTCGACGTCTTTCGCGCCGTCGAGCGCGAAGAGCTGTTCGCGCTGCACCGCAGCGCCCCGAACCCGGACTGCCCGGTCGGGCGCAGCATCCAGCCGGTGCTCAACCGCACGCTGCAGCGGGCGCAGCACGCGCTGGAAGCGGAGCTCGCCGGCGTCTCGCTCGCCGACATCGCGCGCGACGTGGAACGCCACAACCGCACCCATCATCGCGCCCACGCCCGCCGCCGCGCCTGAGCGGCCCGGCCGCGATGCCGGAAGATATTAGTGTTGCCGACACAGTTACGCAATGACCGGCGCCGGCCGGGCGCGCTTCGCGCATCGGCGGTCGAAGAACGCGGCATCAGCGGCGGTCGGCCGCCGCGGCCGGCGACGGCGCGGGCGCTCCGCCGCGCGTGCCGATGTTCACGAGCACGATGCCCGCGGCGACGAGTGCGGCCGCGACGGCGAACAGCGGCGTCAGCGGCTCGTCGAGGATCACCACGCCGGCGAGCACCCCGAAGAGCGGCGTCATGAAGGAAAGCACCGCCAGGCGCGCGGCGAGATATTTCGTGAGGAGCCAGAACCAGACGAGAAAGCTCGCGAACGCGACGATTGCGCCCTGATAGAAGATGCTCGCCACCAGCCCCGGCGTGAGCGCGATCAGCCCGGCCTCGCCGAGCAGGGGCGAGGCGACGAGCATCAGCGCGGCGGCGAACGCGAGCTGATAGAAGAGCGTCTTGGTGGCGGTGGCGCGCGCGAGCGCGGTCGAGCGCACCGTCACGGTCGTTGCCGCCCAGCACAAAGCCGCGAGCAGAGCGAGAACGTCGCCGCGCCACGTGGATTCCCGCTCGGCGAAGAATCCTTCCGAAAACGCGAGCACGATGCCCGCGAACGAAACCAGAACGCCCAGCCACTGCGTCGGCGCGAGACGCTCGCCCGGCACGAGCCACGCGAGTCCGAGCGCCGTGAGCGGCGGCGTGAGATAAAGGAACACCACCAGCCGCGACGCCGCCGTGTACTCGAGGCCCGCGTAGATGAAAATGAACTCGACGGCGAACAGGAATCCCGCGAGCAGGCCCGGACGCAACGTCCCGTCGCGGTCGAACAGCGGAATCCCGCGGGCGCGCGCCCAGATCAGGAGCAGCACCACGGCGAGCAGCGAACGCACCCCGCCCTGCATGATGAGCGACATGTACGGTGCGGTCAGCTTGACCACGACCTGCTGCACGCCCCAGAGCAGGCAGAGCAGCGTCATCAGGCCGAAAGCGGTGGCATCGAGCGGGCGACGGTCGGCGATCATCGGAGCGGAACTCCTCTCAGTCGATCGAAAACGCGAAACGCGCCGCGGCGCGCGGCCGGCGCAACCGGAGCGGAAAACCGAAACGCGTCACGACGCCAGGAAATCGAGAATCGCGGCCGCGGCCTCGGCGGGCTTCTCCCAGTTGACCATGTGGCCGCATTCCTCGAGCGCGACGAGCCGCGCGCCGGGGATGAGGTCGCGCAGCATCTCGCCGTTCGCGAACGGGATCAGCGCGTCCTCGCGGCCGTGCAGGATCAGGGTCGGCGCGCGAATGCCCCGCACGAGCTCGCGCCGTTCGCTCGCGAGTATGGCCTGCAGCTGCAGCTCCCAGGCCTCGAGCGGCATGAGGTGCTCGAGCCGCAGCGCCACCATGCGCTCGAAGGTCTCGCGCTGCTCGGCGAGGAAGCGCGGCGCCACGTAGACGCTGAACTGGCGCCGCACCAGCTCTTCCCGCGGAAGCTTTTCCTTCGGAAACAGCACGGCGCGCGCCTCCGGCGTCGCCGGCACGGCGCTCTTCGCGCCGGCGTGCGTGCCGATCAGCACCAGCCGCTCGACGAGCTCCGGGCGGCGCACGGCGAGGAGCTGCGCGATCATCCCGCCCATCGAGTGGCCGATCACCGCGGCCGCCGGCACGCCGTGCGCCTCGAGCACCGCGGCCGCGTCGTCCGCCATGCGCTCGAGCGGGAACGGCTGCGTGGGCACCGTGGAGCGGCCGGCGCCGCGATTGTCGAACGTGATGAGCCGCACGTGCGGCGCGAGCGCATCCGCCAACGGCCCCCAGTCGGCGGCGGCCGCGCCGAGGCCGTTGATGAGCAGCACCGGCCGGCCGTCGCCGCGCACGTACGTCGCGAGCTCGGCGTCGCCGCCGGCGTGCACGCGGCGGGATTCGGGCGCGCTCATTGCCCGACGGCGGCCGCGCCCGGCCGGCGCCGCCGATACATACCCAGGCCCTCGACGGTCATGACCAGCTCCTCGTGCTGATTGAACACCTCCCAGCGCGCCTTGATCATTCCGATGTCCGGCTTGCTGTTGAGCGGACGCGATTCAAGGATGGTCATGCGCCCGCGCAGCGTGTCGCCGGGGCGCACGGGCTTCAGCCAGCGCAGGTTGTCCATCCCGGGCGAGCCCATGCTCGCCGAGTGCCGCAGCAGGCCGTCGTAGAGCATCCGCATCATGATCGCGCAGGTGTGCCAGCCGCTCGCGATCAGCCCGCCGTAGATCGACTGCTTCGCCGCTTCTTCATCGGTGTGGAAGGGCTGCGGATCGTAGCGCCGTCCGAACTCGAGAATTTCCTCGCGCGGCACCACGCGGGTTCCCAGGTCGATGACCTTCCCCGGCGGCAGATCCTCCCAGTAAATCGTCGGTGTCATGAACAGAGAACTCGGGATCCGGTGAGCGCCGCGACTTTACTCGGTGCTTCGCCGGGCGCGCAACCGCGGGGCGCCGCTCCCCCGCTCGTCCGGAAAACCGCAGCGTCCGTTGCGGTGCAGGCCGTGCCGCGCCGTCGCCCGAAACCGACGGCTCGCCTGCGATAACCATCGCAATCTCTTGAATCACAAAGCGATATCGCGACTGGCTTACCCTGCCGCGGTGGCCTATTAGTAAGAACAGGCCGCGCTTTGCACGGAAGTTCGGTCCTGAGGGGGCGACTCATGAAAGCATTCAGCTTCAGCATTTTCCACAAGCTGCTGGTCACCATGCTGTTCGTGGCACTGGTGCCGCTCTGCACCATCTGGTACGTCGACTATCGCGACGCCACGACGCGCATCTCGGCGGCGGTCGAGCAGCAGCTTCGGGATACGGCCGACCGGCTGACCGCGCAGGTCGACAACTGGGTCGACATGAACCTGCGGGCTCTGCGCCAGAACGCCGATACGCCGCTGATCCGCTCGATGGACCGCGCGACACAGGCGCCGGTGCTGCGCGCGATGCTCAAGGAATACGACTGGAC
>DATCLR010000070.1:0-17388 GCA_036563785.1 Burkholderiales bacterium
GCGTTCAAAACCGGCATGCTCTGCAACGCCGATATCGTGAGCGCGGTCGCCACCATCGCGGCCGAGTACGCGCACGTGCCGCTGGTGGTGGACCCGGTGCAGGCGACCGGCTTCACGGGGCAACCGCTGAGCGACGAGCCGCTCGACGATCCGCTGCGCGTGCTGCTGCTGCCGCGGGCGCTGCTCGCGACACCGAACAGCGAGGAGGCGCGCCGGCTCGCGCCCGACGCGGATACGCTCGATGCCTGCGCGCAGGAGCTGCTTTCGCTCGGCTGCCAGTATGTGCTCATCACCGGCACGCACGAGGCGACACCGCAGGTGCAGCACCGCCTCTACGGGAACAAGCGGCTGCTCGACGTTTTCCGTTTCGAGCGGCTGCCGCACAGTTACCACGGCTCCGGCTGCACGCTCGCCGCCGCCTGCGCCGCGACGCTCGCCCACGGGCTCGAGCCGCCGAACGCGGTCGCCCAAGCGCTCGATTACACCTGGCGCACGCTCAAGTATGGACACCGTCTCGGCATGGGCCAGCACGTGCCGGACCGGTTGTTCTGGAACCGCGTGCCGGGGGAAGGAGGTCCGCGATGAGCCGCCCGGCAGCGATCCGCGGTCTGTACGCGATCGCCGATACCGCGAGCCTGGGCACGGAGCTGTCCAGCAAAGTCGAGGCCGCGCTGCGCGGCGGTGCGCGCGTGGTGCAGTATCGCGACAAGCGCGGCGACGCGACGCGACGGCGGCGCGAGGCGGAGGCGCTGCGCGCGCTCTGCAGGGAGTACGAAGCGCTCTTCATCGTCAACGACGACGCCGCGCTCGCGCGCGCCGTGGGCGCGGACGGGGTTCATCTCGGACGCGACGACGCGCCGATCGAGGAAGCGCGGGCGCTGTGCGGCGCCGAGGTCCTCATCGGCGTTTCCTGCTACAACGAGCTGCAACGGGCGGAAGAGGCGGTGCGCCGCGGCGCCGACTATCTCGCGTTCGGCAGCGTCTTCCCGTCGCCGACCAAGCCCGACGCCGTGCGCGCGAGTCCCGAGCTCCTCGCCGCCGCGAAGGCGCGGTTCGCGCTGCCCGTGGTTGCGATCGGCGGCATCACGCCGGAGAATGGCGCGGCGCTCGTCGCGGCCGGTGTGGATGCGCTCGCCGTCATCTCCGGCCTTTTCGCCCAGGCGGACGTCGAAGCCGCGGCACGGCGCTACGCCGCTCTCTTCGAGCGCACGGCGGCGAAGCCGTAATCGGCCCGGGCGCGGGAGCCGGCGGCCGGGGATAACGCCTTGCCTATCGTCGAATGCGAACATGAAGCCTAGAGATCGATCCAGAACGCTTTTCGCCGAGGCCCGGCAGCACATCGCGGGCGGCGTCAATTCCGCCGTGCGCGCGTTCAAGGCCGTGGGCGGCGATCCCGTATTCTTCGAGCGCGGCGAGGGGGCGTACCTCTGGGACGCCGACGGCAACCGCTACATCGACTACGTCGGGTCGTGGGGACCCGCGATCCTCGGCCACGCGCATCCCGCCGTGGTGCGCGCGGTGCAGGAAACCGCCGCGCAGGGACTGAGCTTCGGCGCTCCCACCGAAATCGAGACGCGGCTCGCCGCGCTCGTCCGCCGCCTCGTGCCCTCGATCGAGCGCATCCGCATGGTGTCGAGCGGCACCGAGGCGACGATGAGCGCGCTGCGGCTCGCGCGCGGCGTGACGAACCGCTCCCGCATCGTCAAGTTCGAGGGCTGCTACCACGGCTCCGGCGACGCGCTCCTCGTGAAGGCCGGCTCGAGCGCGCTCACGCTCGGGGTGCCGAGCTCGCCCGGCGTGCCGGCCGCACTCGCGGAGCTCACCCTGAACCTCGAGTACAACAACAGCGAAGCGGTGCGCGAGGCCTTCCGCCGCTACGGCAGGGAGATCGCGGCGGTCATCGTCGAGCCGGTCGCCGGCAACATGAACTGCGTGCCGCCGGTGCCGGGCTTTCTCGAGACGCTGCGCGAGGAGTGCACGCGCCACGGCGCGATCCTCATCTTCGACGAAGTTATGACGGGGTTTCGCGTCGCGCTCGGCGGCGCGCAGGCGCTCTACGGCATCACGCCCGACCTCACCACGCTCGGCAAAGTGATCGGCGGCGGCCTGCCGGTAGCCGCGTTCGGCGGGCGCGCCGACATCATGGACCAGCTCACGCCGGACGGGCCCGTGTTCCACGCGGGGACGCTCTCGGGCAATCCCGTCGGGATGGCCGCGGGCCTCGCGACCCTGGAGCAGGTGGCGCAGCCCGGCTTCTTCGAGACGCTCGGCGCGCGCACGGCGCAGCTCGCGCAGGGTCTCGCGCAGGCGGCGCGTGCGGCAGGCGTTCCGCTCGTGACCCAGAGCGTCGGCGGCATGTTCGGCTTTTTCTTCACCGACCGGCCGCAGGTCACGCGCTTCGCGGAGGTCGTGTCCTGCGACATCGCCCGCTTCAGGCGCTTCTTCCACGCGATGCTCGACGCCGGGGTTTACCTCGCGCCGTCCGCGTTCGAGGCCGGGTTCGTGTCGGCCGCGCACACGGAAGCCGACATCGAGGAGACGCTCGCGCGCGCACGCGAGGCGTTCGCGCGCCTCTAGCGGCCGCTATCGCTTCACTTCTTCGGCACCCGGCCGAGAAGGTAGAACTCGTCGTTCGGCCGGATGCTCGCGAAGTTCGCGAGACGGTTCGAGAGCGCGAAGAACGACGCGATCGCGGCGATGTCCCAGATGTCCTCGTCGGAGAATCCGTGCTCGCGCAGCCGCGCGAAGTCCTCGTCCTCGATCGTGGCCGAAGCGAGCGCGACCTTGAGCGCGAAGTCGAGCATGGCACGTTCGCGCGGGCTCAAGTCCGCCTTGCGATAGTTGATCGCCACCTGATCGGCGATCAGCGGATTGCGCGCACGGATGCGCAGGATCGCGCCGTGGGCGATCACGCAGTACTGGCAGTCGTTCGCCGCCGAAGTCGCCACCACGATCATCTCGCGCTCCGCCTTGGTCAAGCCGCTCTCCTTCTCCATGAGCGCGTCGTGGTAGGCGAAGAACGCCCGGAACTCGTCGGGCCGGCGCGCGAGCGCGAGGAACACGTTCGGTATGAAGCCGGACTTCTCCTTCACCGCGAGAATGCGCTCGCGGATGTCGGCAGGCAGCTCTTCGAGAGCGGGAACGGGAAAGCGGCTGATCGGCGCGATCATGCGCCTAGTCTAGGCGCCGCACCGGCGGCAGCGCAAACGCGGGGCGAAAAAAGAGCCGGGTTCCCGCCCGGCTCTGCACCCCACACGCATTCGGTGCGTGCTTCAGCTGACCAGGATGTGCTCCGCGGCGAACCGCACGGTCGCCGCATGCGGATTGAGCGCGTCGTCGCTGAGCGCGATGTCGACGCCGAGAATCGCGACGACGTCGTTGTGGTCCCGCACGAAAGGGAGCTCCTCGCGCAGGTAACCGTAATGCGTTTCGTTCATGTAGACCACGTTCGGGCGCACGCCGTGCCGGCGTTCGTAGTTGTTCACCAGCGTTACGATATGGCTCAACACTGCTATTGCTCCTTCCCCTCGCGGGGACCCACATCGCCAAGCCGTTTGTCCGACTGGCCGTTCGCCGGTAGTGGGAGCAATAGTCGTGCCATAGCGCGATTGGCGCGCTAAGGCTTTGAAAACAATGGGCTTAGGGTCGTCGGGATACGACCGTGCGGGCGACCCGGGCGAGGCTCGCGGGTGCCGTAAACGGCGACTGCGCTGACCGACAGCGGCAGCGGCGGGAACCGTCCACTGCCGCTCTACGGCAGGCCGTCAGTGCAGACCGGCAAGATACTCGGAAACCGCGCGAATCTGCTCGTCCGACATGCGGGCGGCGATCTGCGTCATGATTCCGTCGTTGTCCTGGCGCCGCCCGGCCTTATAGGCGAGGAGCTGTTTCTCCGCGTACGCGGCCTTCTGGCTGTTGATCCGGGGGAAGCGGGGCGGGATACCATGCCCGGACGGCCCATGGCAGCTCATGCACGCCGGCACGCCCGTTTCGACGATACCGCCGCGGTAGATCTTCTGCCCGGCGAGCGCAAGCTCCTTGTCGCTCGCCGCGCCCGGCTGGAGGGGCTGGGTCGCGTAATAGGCCGCGAGATCCTGCATGTCCTTTTCCGAGAGCGGCGCGGCCATGCCGCTCATGAGGGGATCCTTGCGCGTGCCCGACTTGAACGCCTGGAGCTGCTCGACGAGGTACTCCGGAATCTGCCCGGCGAGCTTCGGCCACGTCGGATCGGCGCCGCCGTTACCGTCGGCCCCGTGACAGCTCGCGCACGTTGCGGCCTTTGCTTTGCCGGCCTGCGGATCGCCGACCGCCTGCGCCGAAGCGGGGAATGCCGAGACGATCAACCACGCGGCGACGAGCGCCGTTGCACGAACCGGAAAACGCATCAATCCCCCGTACGGCACATGAGAAAAACGAGGCCGCCTTATACCAAAGAGTTCGAAGCCGGGTCAATTTGAGCGCCGGCGCAGAAGCGGGACAAAAAAAGCCCCGGAAACAAGGGGAGAGAGTCCGGGGCCTAACAACGTTCCGGAACTGGGTTCCGGAACTTCCCCGCTCAGGGAGGAGGAGCGGGGAGAACGATCTAGCAACCGTTCACCCTATATGACCACCGACGTCATGTTTGGTTCCAGCCCGCCCCCCGCACAGTCCGCCTCCCTCCCGGCCCGGGATCGGGCCCCCAAGGCCTAGTGGGCCTCATCCCAGTTGCTCCCGACGCCCGCCTCCACGACCAGCGGCACCGAAAGGGTCGCCACGCCGACCATGCAATCCCGCACGGCGGCCACCGTCTGCGGCACGAAACCTTCCTCGACCTCGAGCACGAGCTCGTCGTGGACCTGCATGATGAGGCGCGCCGGCGCCCCCGTGTCGCGAATCCAGCGGTCGACCCGGATCATCGCCTGCTTGATCAGATCGGCGGCCGTCCCCTGCATCGGCGCGTTGATCGCCGCCCGCTCCGCCGCCTGACGGCGGGTCACGTTCGAGGCGTTGATGTCCTGCAGGTGCAGGCGCCGTCCGAACAGGGTCTCGACGTAGCCCTGCCGGTGCGCCTGCTCGCGCGTGCGGTCCATGTACGCTTTGACGCCCGGGTAGCGCGCGAAATAGCGCTCCACGTAGGCCTGCGCCGCGCTGCGGTCGATCTTGAGCTGGCGCGCGAGGCCGAAAGCCGACATGCCGTAGATCAGACCGAAGTTGATTACCTTGGCGCTGCGGCGCATTTCCGGCGTCACGTCCTCCAGCCGGACGCCGAACACTTCCGCGGCGGTCGCACGGTGGATGTCGAGGTTCCGTGCGAACGCGCCGATCAGCCCCGGATCCCCGGACAGGTGCGCCATGATGCGCAGCTCGATCTGCGAGTAGTCGGCCGAGACCAGGCGGAAACCCGGCTCGGCCACGAAGGCCTGCCGGATGCGCCGGCCTTCGGGGGTGCGGATGGGGATGTTCTGCAGATTCGGATCGACCGAGGACAGCCGCCCGGTGGCCGCCACCGCCTGCTGGTAACACGTGTGCACTCGGCCGGTTCGCGGGTCGATCATCTCGGGAAGCTTGTCGGTGTACGTCGACTTGAGCTTCGCCAGCCCGCGGTATTCCAGCAGGAGCCGCGGTAGCGGATAGTCGAGGGCGAGCTCGGCGAGCACGTCCTCGCTGGTCGACGGCTGGCCGGTCGGCGTGCGGCGCAGCACGGGGAGCCCGAGCTTCTGGAACAGGATCTCCTGGATCTGCTTCGGCGAGTCGAGATTGAACGTCTGACCCGCCGCGGAATGCGCCTCCCGTTCGATCTCGCGCAGCCGCTCGGCGAGCTCGGCGCTCTGCCGGCGCAGCATGGCGACGTCGACGCGCACGCCGTGCATCTCCATGCGCGCGAGCACCGGCACGAGCGGCAGCTCGATGTCGCGGTAAAGCGCCGCCAGGCGCGGCTCGCGCTCGAGCCGCGGCCAGAGATGCGCGTGCAGACGCAGCGCGAGGTCCGCGTCCTCGGCCGCGTAGGTGGTCGCACGGTCGATGGGGACTTCCCGCAGGTCGAGCTGCGCCCGGCCCTTGCCGGCGACGTCCTCGTACTTGACCGTCTTGTGCCCGAGGTACTTGAGCGCGAGGCTGTCGAGGTCATGGCGCGACGCCGTGGAGTCGAGCACGTACGATTCGAGCATGCTGTCGTGCGCCATGCCTGCGAGCGCGACCCCATAGCGCGCGAGCACCTGCATGGCCGGCTTCAGGTTGTGGCCGATCTTCGGGCGCGCCGGGTCCTCGATGAGAGGCTTCAGCCTGGCGAGCACCTGCTCGGCCGCGAGCTGAGCGGGTGCATCCGGATAGGCGTGCGCGAGCGGCACGTAGGCACCTTCGCCCGGCCGGTCGCTCAAGGCGATGCCGATGAGCTCGCCGCGCTGGCCCGTCGGATCCGTGGTCACCATCTCGAGCGAGACGAGCGGCGCCTGCGCGAGGCGAGCGAGCCAGGCCTCAAGCGCGGCCATGTCGAGCACCGCGACGTAGCGCCCGGCGGGCGAGGCGCCCGCCACGGCCGCTTCGGTCGGGCGGGCACCGCCGAGCTCGGCGAGCCAGCTCTTGAACTCGAGCCGGGCGTAGAGCGCACGCAGCCGCTCCGTGTCCGGCGGGCGCCGCCGCAGCTCCGTCGGTCCGACCGGCAGCGCCACGTCGCACTTGATGGTGGCGAGGGCGCGCGCGAGCGGCAGCCGCTCGAGTCCCGCGCGCAGGTTCTCGCCGGCCTTGCCGCCGATCTCGTGCGCGTGCGCGACGATGGCGTCGAGCGAGCCGTACTGCTGCAGCCACTTCGCGGCGGTCTTCGGCCCGACGCCCGGAATCCCCGGGATGTTGTCGACGCTGTCGCCGACGAGCGCCAGGTAGTCGACGATGCGCTCGGGCGGCACGCCGAACTTCTCGAGCACGGTCTCGCGATCGTAGACCGTATCCGTCATCGTGTTCACGAGCGTGACGTGGCCGTCCACGAGCTGCGCCATGTCCTTGTCCCCGGTCGACACCAGCGTGTGCAGGCCGACGCGCGCCGCCTCGCGCGCGAGCGTGCCGATGACGTCGTCGGCCTCGACGTTCTCCACCTGGAGCAGCGGCAGCCCGAGGGCGCGCACGATCTCGTGGATGGGCTCGATCTGCGCGCCGAGGGCGTCGGGCATCGGGGGGCGGTTCGCCTTGTATTCCGGATAGACCTCGTCGCGAAACGTCTTGCCCTTGGCGTCGAATACGACGGCGATGTAGACGGGATCGTAGTCGGCGAGCAGCTTGCGCAGCATGTTGGTGACGCCGTAAACCGCCCCCGTCGGCTCGCCGCGCGAGTTGCTGAGGTTCGGCATGGCATGAAACGCCCGGTACAGATAAGATGACCCGTCGACCAGCACCAGCGTCCGCTCGGGATCCGGGCGGACGTGCGCCGCGGCGCGACGCGAAGCGGAAGACCTGGAAACCGGATTCTTGCGGGCCATCGCAACTTGCCGAATCAGAAAGCGAGCGGCGCGGCGCTCCATGAGACAACCGCACCCGTTATGAGCAGCAACACCGACCGCGCCGGCGGAGGCCCCGGCCTGCCGCCGAACTCCGCGAGCCTGATGGCGCGCGAGTCGTGGAAGATCCTTCAGATCATGGCTGAATTCGTCAGCGGCTTCGAGCAGCTGTCGCAGATTCAGCCGTCCGTCAGCATCTTCGGCTCGGCGCGCATCCCGCCGGGCCATCCGTATTATGCCCTGACCGAGGAGATCGCGCGCAAACTGTCGGACGCCGGGTTCGCGGTCGTGAGCGGCGGCGGACCGGGACTGATGGAGGCGGCGAACAAGGGCGCGTATGCCGGCAAGTCGCCGAGCGTAGGGCTCAACATCGTGCTGCCGCGCGAGCAGCGCGCGAACGAGTACCAGGACATACGGCTCACGTTCCAGCACTTCTTCGCGCGCAAGGTCATGTTCGTGAAGTACGCCCGGGCGTACGTGGTGATGCCTGGCGGCTTCGGCACGCTCGACGAGCTGATCGAGGCGCTGACGCTGATCCAGACCGGCAAGAGCGTGCGCATGCCGATCATTCTGGTCCACCGCCCGTTCTGGAGCGGCCTCATCGAGTGGTTCCGCGAACGCCTCGTGGCCGAGGGCATGGTGAGCCCGGAGGATCTGGAGCTCTTCACGCTCGCCGACACCGCCGAGGAAGTGCTCGACACCATCTTCGCGTTCTACGAGCGGGTGGGCTTCGAACCGACGCGCGAAGAGCAGGAGATCATGCTCAACCTGTAGGCCTCCCCATGCAACGATACGACTGTCTGGTCTTCGTGCTCGCCTTGCTCGTCCCGCTCGGCGCGCGCGCCGCCGAGGAGGTTCCCCCGCCGCCCCCGCCGCCCGCGCAGGACTCGCCGGCAGCGCCGGCGCCCCCGGAGGAGTCCTTCGAGCCCGAGATCACGATCACCACGCGCGACGGCGTGACCTACGAGGAGTACCGGTACAACGGGCGGCTCTACCGCGTCAAAGTCACCCCGCGCTTCGGTCCGCCCTATTACCTCATCTACGACGAGCACGGGAACTTCCACCGCAGCGACGCGGAGCCCGAGATCCTCGTGCCGCACTGGGTGATCCGTCGTTTCTGACCATGGGCATCCGGCCGGCGGATTCGGGCGACGCGGGCGGCGCAGGGCGGTAGAATTCCCTCATGTCCTTGCGTGTCTACGGCGGTGCCATCGGGTCCTACGGCTTCCCGGGAGGCCATCCGTTCGGGCCCGATCGGCTCGCCGCCTTCTGGAACGAGTTCGAGCGCCGCGGGCTGCATCGCCGCGTGCAGGTCGGTGAGGCGGCGACATGCGTGCGCGACGAGCTGCTGCGCTTCCACCGCCTCGACTACGTCGAGCGCGTGCAATGGCAGTCGCAAAGCGGCGAAGGCTACCTCGACTACGGCGACACGCCCGCTTTCCCGGGCGTGTACGACGCCGCGCGCACGGTGGTCGGCTCGGTGCTCGATGCGGCCGCCGCGATCCTCGAGCACCGCTGCCGCGCCGCGTTCGTCCCGATCGCCGGGCTCCACCACGCGCGGCGCGAGGGCGCGGGGGGCTTCTGCGTATTCAACGACATCGGCGTGCTGATCGAGTGGCTGCGCGCGCGGCACGGCATTCGGCGCATCGCCTACGTCGATATCGACGCGCATCACGGCGACGGCGTGTACTACGGCTTCGAGGCGGATCCGGACGTCTGCGTCGTGGATCTGCACGAGGACGGGCGCTTCCTGTACCCGGGCACCGGCGCCGCTTCGGAGACAGGCATCGGTCCCGCGGCGGGCACCAAGCTCAACATCCCGTTGCCGCCCGGGGCCGACGACCGCGCGTTTCACGCCGTGTGGCCGCGCGTGGAGGAATTCGTGCGCGCGGCGCGTCCCGAGTTCGTGATTCTGCAGGCGGGCGCCGACAGCATCGCCGGCGATCCGATCACGCACATGCAGTTCAGCCCGCGTGCGCACGCGCACGCTGCCGAGCGCCTCAGCCGGCTCGCGGCCGAGTACTGCGAGGGACGCGTGGTCGCGCTCGGGGGCGGCGGCTACAACCGCGACAACCTCGCCGCCGCCTGGTGCGCGGTAGTGGAAGCGCTGCTCGCGGAGCCCTGAGCCGTCACTCGCCGCGGCGCCGGCTCGGCTTCTGCGCGGCCACCTGATTGCGCCCGGCCTCTTTCGCCTGATACAGCGCTTTGTCGACGCGGACCAGCAGCTGCTCGAGGTCCTCGCCCCGCTGGAACTGCGTCACGCCGAGGCTGAGCGTCACCTGCGCGCGCTTGCCGTTGAGATCGAAGCTCGTATCCGCCACCGCCGCACGTATGCGCTCCGCGATCTTGCGCGCCTGCGCGAGCGTCGTGTGCGGGAACACGATCAGGAACTCCTCGCCGCCGTAGCGCCCGACCTTGTCCGGCATGCGGAGGCTCTCCGACATGATCGCGGCGAGGTGCGCCAGCACCTTGTCGCCCGCCTCGTGGCCGTGGGTGTCGTTGATGCGCTTGAAGTGGTCGATGTCGCCCATCGCGACGGACAGCGGCGTGTTGTAGCGGTCGGCCTGCGCCATCGCGTCGAGCAGCGCGGCCGTGATGCCGCGGCGGTTGGGGATGCGCGTGAGCGCGTCCGTGAGCGCGAGCTGCGTCATGTCCGCTCCGAGGCGCTCGGCCTCGCGACGCTTCGCGTACTGCGACTGCAGCGGCCGCTGCACCAGCCAGTAGACCGGAGCGGCGATCAGAACCGCGAGCAGCGCGGCGTTGAGCAGAGCGGCGGCGGGATCGGTCGGCGTTCCGAATTTTTGCAGGCCGGCCATGATCGCAAGCTCGACGACGAAGGCGACGCCGACGACTGCGAGCACGACTCTCGAAGCGGTCAGACCTTCGTTATTGTGCTGCCTCACGTCATCCCCTCTAATGGCGGCTGTTGTGCCGTTCTTGTGCGGCGCGCCGTCGCGCGGCGCGCTCGTCGCTAACTATAGACTATCTCGCGCGTTCGGGAGCGAGCCTCAGACGGTCTGCAGGCGGGCGTAGGCGAGGACGAGCCACTTCGCGCCGGCGTTCTCGAAGTTGACCTGCACGCGCGCGTGCGCGCCGCTGCCCTCGAAGTTCACGATCACGCCCTCCCCGAAGGTTTCGTGCCGCACCCGGCTGCCGAGCCGGATTCCCGGCGGCGCCGCTTCGGGGGCGAGCGGCGCGCGCGGCCTGGCGAGCAGCGGCTGCACGCGCAGCTCCCGGATGAGCGACGGGTCGATCTCGCCGATGAAGCGGGACGGGCTCGTATAGTGCTCGCTCCCGTGCAGGCGGCGGATCTCGGCGAGTGTGAGCACCAGACGCTCCCGGGCGCGCGTCATGCCGACGTAGCAGAGCCGCCGCTCCTCCTCGAGGCGGCCGGGCTCCTCGAGCGAACGCTGGTGCGGAAACAGCCCTTCCTCCATGCCGGTCAGGAACACGAGCCGGAATTCGAGGCCCTTGGCGGCGTGCAGGCTCATGAGCTGGACACTGTCCTCCCACGCCTCCGCCTCGCCCTCGCCGGCCTCGAGCGCGGCGTGCGCCAGGAACGATCCGAGTGGGTCGAGCCCGTCGGCTTCGTCGGGAACGTAGTTGCGGGCGGCCGTGACGAGCTCCTCCAGGTTCTCGACGCGCGCCTCCCCGCGCTCGCCCTTTTCCTTCTTGTAGTGCTCGAGCAGCTGGCTGCGGGCGAGCACGTGCTCGACCTGCTCGCCGAGCGTCATCGTCGCCGTTTCCCGGGCGAGCTGCTCGATCAGCTCGAGAAACCCTTTGAGCGCCTGCACGGCCCGCGCCGGCAGGCTGCCGTTCGCGATCGCGCGCTCGGCCGCCTCCCACAACGAGAGGTCCGCCGCCCGCGCCGTCTCCCGCAGCGCCTCGAGCGTCTTCAGGCCGATGCCGCGGGTCGGCACGTTCGCGACGCGCTCGAAGGAGGGGTCGTCGTGCCGGCTCGCGATGAGCCGCAGGTAGGCGAGCGCATCCTTGATCTCCGCGCGCTCGAAGAAGCGCAGGCCGCCGTAGACCGTGTACGGAATGCCGGCGTTGATGAGCGCTTCCTCGAAGACGCGCGACTGCGCGTTCGAGCGATACAGCACCGCGACGTCGCTCCGGCGGCCGCCGGCGCGGATCCAGTCCTCGATGCGCTCGACGACGAAGCGCGCTTCTTCGAGGTCGTTGTAGGCGACGTAGAGGTCGATCGGCTCGCCGTCCTCGCCCGCCGTCCAGAGCTTCTTGCCCAGGCGTCCGCTGTTGTGGCCGATGACGCTGTTCGCCGCCTTCAGGATGTTGCCAGTCGAGCGGTAGTTCTGCTCCAGCCGCACGACGCGCGTGCCCGGATGGTCCTTCTCGAAGCGCAGGATGTTCTCCACCCGCGCGCCGCGCCAGCCGTAGATCGACTGGTCGTCGTCGCCGACCACGAACAGGTTCTTGTGCAGGCCGATGAACTGCTGGAGCCAGGCGTACTGGATGCGGTTAGTGTCCTGGAATTCGTCGACGAGCACATGGCGGAAGCGCGCCTGATAGTGGGCGCGCACCTCCTTGTTGTCGCGCAGCAGCTCGTAGGCGCGAAGCAGCAGCTCGGCGAAGTCGACGAGGCCGCTGCGCCGGCAGGCTTCCTCGTACGCCTGGTAGATGCGCAGGTACTCGCGGTTCTGAAAATCCGTCGAGTCTCCGAGCTGCTCGGGGCGGCGACCCTCTTCCTTGTGGTGATTGATGAACCATTGAGCCTGCCGCGGTGGCCAGTAGCCCTCGTCGAGGTTCAGATTCCTGAGGACGCGGCGGATCAGCCGGTACTGGTCGTCGCTGTCGATGATCTGGAAGCCCTGCGGCAGTCCGGCTTCGCGCCAGTGAGCCCGCAGCAGCCGGTGGGACAGCCCGTGGAACGTTCCGATCCACAGACCGCCGACCGGCGCCTGCAGCATCTGCTCGATGCGCCCGCGCATCTCCGCGGCCGCCTTGTTCGTGAACGTGACGGCGAGGATCGCGTGCGGGGACACCCGCTCCACGGCGACAAGCCACGCCACGCGGTGCGTGAGCACGCGCGTCTTGCCGCTGCCGGCTCCGGCCAGCACGAGCAGCGGCCCGGGCGGCGCGGCGACCGCTTCGCGCTGCCGCTCGTTGAGGCCGTTCAGGAGATGCGAGACGTCCATGAATCTTCTTGGGACGGGCGGGGGACAGACGCGCCCGCCGGGTGCCGGGCGATGATAACAGGCACGCTGCGGGCGGGGGAGCGGAAGCGGCGCCTTTTGTCGCCGCGCGAAACCGTTTATAACGTTCCGAGAACTAGAAGCCGCGAATCGGCCCTCGGGCCGCGGCCTCGCTTGGGAGGAAGCAATGAAGAGCGAACGCCGGGACACGCCGCGCATACCGATCGCGCTCGAAGCCATCCTCGACTACAACAG
The DNA here is from genome assembly GCA_036563785.1 of Burkholderiales bacterium. GTDB lineage: Bacteria > Pseudomonadota > Gammaproteobacteria > Acidiferrobacterales > Sulfurifustaceae > JACQFZ01. The sequence goes on from DATCLR010000070.1 coordinate 12,875, forward strand.
GCAGGACCCCCAGCCCTCGGTCACCCGCGACATCAGCCTCGACGGCGTCTTCGTCGAGACGCGCACGGGCAAGGTACCGCGCAAGAAGACGCTGGACCTCGCGATCAAGCTCCCCGGCGAGGACGGCGCCCGCTATCACCGCTTCCATGCGCGCGTCGTCCGCGTCACCGACCGCGGCGCGGGGCTCGTGTTCGACCGGGTGGAGACCGACTCCTACGCGGCGCTGCTCGATCTCATCTTCTCCCGGCAGGGCCGAAGCCTCTCCTAAGCGGCGCACAACGCTTCTCACCCCGCACATCTCCCTAGTTGATCGGCCCCCGCCAGCGCGCTGGCCGCCGCGGGAACTGCGCTTGCACGCTGTTCTCGAATGGTTACGCGGCCGCAAGGCGCATATACGAGTTGCCCGCTTCGGCTCCCGTCGGCGTGCAAATGAGCGGCACGTCGAGACCGTCGTTGCGCATCTGCTCGTCGTTGCGCATCTGCTCGAAAGGCGCCGTCTCCTAAGACGCGCCGTCTCCTACGAGAACCTCGGGCTGCACGAGGAACCGCACGCATCAGCGCGAGCGTCGCGTTCCCCGCATCCGGAAACCGCGATGCCGTAAGACAGAGTTTGAGGGCCGTACCCACTACAGGAGGTAGTCATGGCTAAGGTCGTACTCGGGCTATTCGAGAGCAGGGACAGCGCGAAGCAGGCGATGCGCGCGCTGGAAGCGGAGGGGTTCGACCGGCAGCGTGTCGAGATGCGCAGCGGCGACGAGCTGCTGCAGCAGGCCGGCACGCAGCCGGCGCATGAACCCGCCGAGGAAGGCGTGTGGGCCGGCATCAAACGTTTCTTCTCGGGCGCCCGATCCGAGGGGCGACTCTCCGAGAGCGGACCGCAAGGCCTGCGGCCGACGGATGCGCTGGTCACGGTTCATGTCGAAGACGGACGTGCCGAACGCGCCGTCGAGATCATCGACGCGAACGGCGCACAGGACATCGAGGAGCGTCTAGAGAGCGCGGGCGTTGACCCGGGCGCCGCAACGGAGTCCGCCGCCGGGAGCGGGCGCATCGGGGGCGCCGGCGTCTTGCCGGACAGTGCGGCCGGTGCCGCACCGACGGCGACGACCGCGAAGGCGCTGCCGGAAGGAGCCCCGACCGCGGATCCGGCGCCGGCCACCGCGGGCGAGCGCCGCATTCCGGTCGTGGAAGAAGAGCTGCGGGTAGGCAAACGCGAGGCCGCGAGCAGCGGCGTGCACGTGCGCTCGCGCATTATCGAGCACCCGGTCGAGAAGGACGTGGCGCTGCGCGAAGAGAACGTGCGCGTCGCGCGGACCCGCATCGACCGTCCGCTGACCGAGGGCGACGCGGCGTTCAGAGAGGAATCGTTCGAAGTACGGGCCACCAGCGAGGAGCCGGTGGTCGAAAAGCGGGCGCGCGTGAGAGAGGAGGTCACGGTCGGCAAGGAAACGCGTCAGCGCAGGCAGAGAATCAAGGACACGGTCCGCGAAACGCAGGTGCAGATCGAGCCGTTGAGCGCCGAGGAACAGCACGAGTTCGCGGGCTACACGGGCGAGTTCCGGCGCGACTGGCAAACCAAGCACGCGAGCCGCACCGGCCTCGAGTACGAGGACGTCGAACCCGGATACCGGTACGGTTACCGTCTGGCGAAAAGCGGCCGTTACGGCAAGGCCGAGTGGGCGACGATCGAGCCCGAGATCGAGCGCGACTGGGCCGCACGCGGTTACGGCCGGTGGGAGCAGTTCCGCGACGCCGTGCGCTCGGGCTGGGAGCGCGCACGGCACTGACAGAACGTCGGGCGACGCCGAGCAGACAAACTCGGCCGCGCGACTCGCTCATGGGTGCGGCGTATGCCGCTCGTGGGAACGGAGCACCGGCGGCGCGCCGCGCCGCCGTTACTCGACCGTGACCGACTTCGCCAGGTTGCGCGGTTTGTCCACGTCCGTCCCGCGCGCGACCGCCGTATTGTAGGCGAGGAGCTGAACGGGAATCGTGTGCACGATCGGCGAGAGCACGCCGGCGTGCCGCGGCGTGCGGATGACATGGACCCCTTCGCTCTCGCTGAAGTGGCTGTCGAGGTCGGCGAACACGTAGAGCTCGCCGCCACGCGCCCGCACCTCCTGCATGTTCGACTTCACCTTTTCGAGGAGCGCGTCGTTCGGCGCGATCACCACCACCGGCATGTTGCGATCGACGAGCGCGAGCGGCCCGTGCTTGAGCTCGCCGGCGGGGTAGGCCTCGGCGTGGATATAGGAAATCTCCTTGAGCTTGAGCGCGCCCTCGAGCGCGATGGGGTAATGGATGCCGCGCCCGAGGAACAGGGCGTGCTGCTTCGAGGCGAAGCGTTCCGACCAGACGCGGATCTGCGGCTCGAGGTTGAGGGCGTGCTGCACGCTCCCCGGGACGTAGCGCAGTGCCTCGAGATACGCCGCCTCCGCCTCCGGGGCGAGCCGGCCCTTGATCTTCGCGAGCACGAGCGTGAGCGCGAACAGCGCGGCGAGCTGCGTGGTGAACGCCTTGGTCGAGGCGACCCCGATCTCGGCGCCGGCGCGCGTGTAGTAGACGAGCCGCGATGCCCGCGGAATGGCGCTTTCCCGCACGTTGCAGATGGACAGCGTCAGCTCGTGGCCGAGCTGCTTCGCGCGCTTCAGCGCCTCGAGCGTATCGAGCGTCTCGCCCGACTGCGAGATCGTCACCACCAGGTGGTTCGGATTGAATGCGACCTCGCGGTAGCGGTATTCGCTCGCGATCTCGACGTTGCAGGGCAGCTTCGCGATCGCCTCGAGCCAGTAGCGGGCGACCGATCCCGCGTAGAAGCTCGTGCCGCAGGCGAGGATCTGCACGCCTTCGACGCGCCGGAGCACTTCGGCCGCGTCGCGACCGAAGAGCTGCGGCGAGATGCCTTCCGCGAGCACGGTCTCGATGGTGTCCGCCAGCGCCTTCGGCTGCTCGTAGATCTCCTTCTGCATGTAATGGTTGTACGGACCGAGCTCGAGCGAAGCGAGGGACACGTCGGAGACGTGCACCTGGCGCTCGACGGGGCGGCCGGCCGCGTCGAACACGCGGATGCCGTCCCGCCGCACTTCGGCGACGTCGCCCTCCTCGAGATAGATCACGCGCCGCGTCGCGCCGAGCACGGCCGAGACGTCGGACGCGACGAAGTTCTCGCCCTCGCCGAGGCCGATGAGCAGCGGACACCCGACACGCGCGCACACCATGCGGTCGGAGTGCTTGAGCGCCATCACCGCGATCGCGTACGCGCCGACGAGCTCGCGTACCGCCTGCTGGGTGGCCGCGAGCAGATCGCCGGTTTGGCGATAGTAGTAGTGCACGAGGTGCGCGATCACCTCGGTGTCGGTCTGCGAGTCGAAGCGGTAGCCGAGCGCGAGCAGCCGCTCGCGCTGCGCGTCATGGTTCTCGATGATGCCGTTGTGCACGACGGCGATCTCGTCGCACGAGACGTGCGGATGCGCATTCGGCTCGGTCACGCCGCCGTGGGTGGCCCAGCGCGTGTGCCCTATCCCGAGCACGCCTTCGAGGTTCTCGGCGCGCACCGCGAGCTCGATCTCCGCGACCCGCCCGACGCGGCGCACACGGCGGATGCCGCCGTTGAGTACCGCCACGCCGGCCGAATCGTAGCCTCGATATTCGAGGCGCTTCAGGCCCTCGATGAGCACGGGGACGACGTTACGCTGCGCTACCGCGCCGACTATGCCGCACATGAGAGCTCCTTCCGCTCGAGCCGCAAGGGAGTCACGCACGATCGCGCGGAGCGGAGAAAGAAAGCGCGGCGCGCGTGTGGAGACCGGGCTGTGCGCTTCACCCGCGGTCTCCGGTCTTTTCTTTCTTGGTCGGGCGCTTCCAGCCCTTGATGTTGCGCTGCTCGCCGCGCGCGACGGCGAGCTCCTCGGGAGGCACGTCCCGCGTGATGACCGAGCCCGCGCCTATCGTGGCGCCGGCGCCGACGGTTACGGGCGCCACCAACGCGGTATTCGAGCCGATGAAGGCGCCGTCCCCGATCACCGTACGGTGCTTGTTGGCGCCGTCGTAGTTGCAGGTGATGGTGCCCGCGCCGACGTTCACGCCGCGGCCTATGGTCGTGTCGCCGATGTAGGTCAGGTGGTTGGCCTTGCTGCCGGCGCCGATCTCGGACTGCTTGATCTCCACGAAGTTGCCGATGTGAACGTCCTCGGCGAGCCGGCTGCCGGGGCGCAGCCGTGCGAACGGCCCGATGCGGCATCCGGCGCCGATCCGGGCCTCCTCGATCACGCAATTCGCGAGGATGTGCGTGCCCGCTCCGATCTCGGCGTCGCGAATGACGCTGTTGGGTCCGATATAGACGCCGTCGCCGAGGCTCACCCGCCCTTCGAGCACCACGTTCACGTCGATCACGACGTCGCGCCCGCAGTCGAGCTCCCCGCGCAGGTCGAAGCGTGCGGGATCGCGCAGGGTGACGCCCTGCTCGAGGAGCGCATCCGCCTGCTGGCGCTGGTAGATGCGTTCGAGCTCCGCGA
>DATCLR010000101.1:0-6498 GCA_036563785.1 Burkholderiales bacterium
GTTCTGCACCGCGGCAAAGGTTCCCTTGCCGTCCGCGACCTGGCCGCCCGGGATCAGGCGCCACTTCACCTGTCCGTTGGTGTCCTTCTCGATCTGCTGGAACAGCTCGGGCATCACCTTGGCGTTCTGGTACTCGCGGGCAGGCAGCCAGGAGCCGTATACCAGCTCGGCGGCGCCGGCGGGAACCGCCAGGCCGGCGGCGAGCGCCGCACCGAGGATCAGGGACGAGACGAAACGTTGGACGGACATTGCTCCTCCTGACGTTCGAGTTTGGATGTTCTTAGTCGGGCCGCTCCGGGCCGGGCGTCTCCCTGTAGCGGCAATAGGAAACCATATCGCGCGGCCAGTCAATCGGCCTGGCGCAGGCCGAGCCGATCGGCGGCCGATAACCGTCCGCGCGGCGAATCGAACCCGCATGGCGCAACGCCATCAGCTGCCCGGCGCCGCGCTTCGCGCCTGCTCGCGCAGGACGCGCTTCAGGATCTTGCCGGAGCCCGTCTTCGGCAGCGCGTCGACGAAGTAAATGCGCGTCGGCGCCTTGTACACGGCCATCTCGCCCCGGCACCACTCGATCAGCTCGCGCTCGCTCACCTCGGCCTCGGGCTTGCGCACCACGAACGCGACCACGGTTTCGCCGCGGTAGGCGTCGGGTGCGCCGACGACACCCACCTCCGCGATCGCCGGGTGCCGGTACATGAGCGCCTCGACTTCCGCCGGGAACACGCTGTAGCCGGACGCCTTGATCATGTCCTTCTTGCGTTCCTCGATGCGGAAATAGCCCTCCTCGTCCACGCGGCCGATATCGCCCGTGCGCAGCCAGCCGTCGCGCAGCGCTTCGGCAGTCGCGTCCGGGCGGCGCCAGTAGCCCTTCATGACCTGCGGGCCGCGCACCAGGATCTCGCCCGACTCGCCCGGACCGACCTCGGTGACGCCGTCCTCGAGGCTGACGACCTTCGCCTCGGTCAGCGGGAACGGAAGCCCCACCGTGCCGTACTTCGGCCGGTGCGGCGGATTGCTGTGGGACGGGGCCGTCGTTTCGCTCAGGCCGTAGCCTTCGACCAGCTTGTGTCCGGTCACCTCCTCCCAGCGCCTGGCGATCTCGGCCGGCACCGGGGCGCCTCCGCTCAGACACAGGCGCAGCGACGACAGGTCGAACTCGCGCGTCCTCGGGTAGTTGATGATGGCGACGTTCACGGTCGCGATGAGCACCGTGAACGTGCACCGGTAGCGCTCGATGGCGCGCAGCGCCGTCTCGATATCGAAGCGGCCGAGCATCACGAGCGTCGCGCCGGTGTACGCCATGACGTTCATGTTGAGCTCCATGCCGGTGATGTGGAACCACGGCAGAACGCCGAAGATGACGTCGTCGGCGCTCAGCCCGAAGTAGAGCCGGCTGAGCTCGCAGTTCGCAGTGATGTTCCCGTGCGTGATCTCCGCGCCCTTCGGCGTGCCGGTGGTGCCCGAGGTGTACTGCAGCAGCGCCGTGTCCCCGTTCGCGCGCCTTTCCGGCGCCTCCAGCCGCGGCGCCGTGCGCACGATGCGCACGAAATCCTCGACGCCGTCGTAACGCCCGCCGGGCTCGAGGAACGAGGGCGGCACCGGCAGCGCCGGCTCGGCCGGGAGATAGTCGCGGTACGAGGTCACGACGACGTCCCGGATCGGGGTGCGCGCACGTATCGGCTCGACGACGCCGTAGCCGTGGTCCGACGTGACGAGCACCCGCGGCTCCGCGTCCTCGAACTCGTGCAGGAGCTCCGCGGCCTTGTGCATGGGGTTGAGGCAGACGTTGATGGCCCCGGCCTTGAGCGCGCCGTAATAGGCGATGGCGAACTGGGGGCAGTTCTCCAGAAACAGGGCGACCCGGTCGCCGGGCACGAGGCCCCGGCTGCGCAGCCAGCCCGCGAAGCGATCGCTCGCCTCGTCGAGCTCGGCGAAGCTGATCTCGCGCCCGTAGAAGATGAGCGCAGGCTTGTCCGGCGTACGCCGCGCGTTCTGCACCAGGAAATGCGTAATCGGCTCGGTCGGGAGGCGGATCGCCGCTTCGTCGATGCCGGCGGGCCAGTGCTGCTTCCAGATCGGCTGCATACTACCCCTCGATATCCGGGAGACGGTCGGGGATATGCTACCATCGACCCGGCTCGGAGTAGCGCGCATGACGGATTACTCTCTCGACGACAAGTACCGCCGCGAAGCGGGTACCGTGATCCTCTCGGGCGTGCAGGCGCTCGTGCGCTTGACGCTCGATCAGCACCGCGCGGATCGGCGCCGCGGGCTCAACACCGCCACCCTCGTGTCAGGCTACCCCGGCTCGCCGCTCGGCGGGCTCGGCACGACGTTCGAAAGGAACCGGCAGATCCTCGACGAGCACAACGTCCGCTTCATTCCGGGCGTGAACGAGGACCTCGGCGCGACCGCGGTGTTCGGCAGCCAGCTCGCGAACCTCTACCCCGATCCGAAGTACGACGGCGTGCTCGGCATGTGGTACGGCAAGGGGCCCGGCGTCGATCGCACCGGCGACGTGTTCAAGCACGCAAACCTCGCCGGCGTCGGAGCGAACGGCGGCGTGCTCGCGGTCGCCGGCGACGACCCGACGGCAAAATCGTCCACCATCCCGTCGCATTCGGAGTCCGCGTTCTACGACGCGTTGATCCCGGTGCTGTTCCCGGGCAACGTGCAGGAGATCCTCGACCTCGGGCGGCTCGGCTTCGAGTTGTCGCGCTATTGCGGACTGTGGGTCGGCCTCAAGATCGCGACGAACGTCGCCGACGAGGTGAGCTGTGTCACGGTCGGACCCGACCGCGTCGCGGTCGTCGATCCGGGGTTCGTCTATCAGGGCGCGCCGTGGAAGGCGAAGCAGAACCCGCTGCTCGTGCCGCCGTTCTCGCTCGAGCAGGAGCGCGATCTCTACTACGGGCGCCTCGAGGCGGCAAAGGCGTTCGCGCGCGCCAACGGCCTCAACCGCATCACCGTGCCCTCGCCCGGCGCCCGGTTCGGCATCGTGGCCGCCGGCAAGACCTATTACGACGTCTACGAGGCGCTGCTCGCGCTCGGGCTCGACGAGTCCGGTCTCGCGCGCCACGGCATTCGCCTGCTCAAGCTCGGCATGATCTTCCCGCTCGAGCCCGCGATCGTGCGCGAGTTCGCGCAGGGGCTCGAGGAGATCCTGGTGGTCGAGGAGAAGCGCCCCTTCGTCGAGACCTTCGTCCGCGACGCGCTCTACGATCTTCCCGACCGCCCGCGCGTCGTCGGCAAGCGCGACGAAACGGGCGCGGTGCTCGTGCCGGCGCACGGCGAGCTCGACGCCGATACCGTCGCCGGCGTGATCGCGCGCCGGCTCGGAAGCCGCGTGGCGCTCCCCGAGCTGCGCGAGCGCGTGGCGCTGCTCGAGCGGCTGCGCGCCCGGCCGGCGCCGACGATCACTGCGCCGCGGCAGGCGTACTTCTGCTCCGGCTGCCCGCACAACCGCTCGACGCTCGTGCCCGAGGGCTCGATCGCCGGCGGCGGCATCGGCTGCCACGGCATGGCGCTCACCATGGACCGGCGCAACCGCGGCATCACGCACATGGGCGGCGAAGGCGCGCAGTGGGTCGGCATGGCGCCCTTCTCGGGCATGCCGCACATGTTCCAGAACATCGGCGACGGAACGCTGTTTCACTCCGGCTGGCTCGCGATCCGTCAGGCGGTCGCGGCCGGCACCAACATTACTTATAAGATTCTCTACAACGGCACGATCGCCATGACCGGCGGCCAGGATGCCGCCGGCGCCATGCCGGTGCCGGAGCTCACCCGGGCGCTCGAAGCCGAAGGCGTGCGGCGCATCCTCGTGCTCACCGACGACCCCGACAAGTATCCGCGCGACGCGCGCTGGGCGAACGGCGTGGAGGTGTGGCACCGCGATCGCCTGGACGAGGCGCAGCGGCTGCTCCGCGAGATCCCGGGCGTCACCGCCATCGTCTACGACCAGCATTGCGCGGCGGAGAAGCGGCGGCTGCGCAAGCGCGGCAAGCTCCCGGACCCGGCGATGCGGGTGGTCATCAACGAAGCGGTATGCGAAGGCTGCGGCGACTGCGGCGTGAAGTCGAACTGCCTCAGCGTGCACCCGGTCGAGACCGAGTTCGGACGCAAGACCCAGATCCACCAGTCGTCCTGCAACAAGGACTACTCCTGCATTCAGGGCGACTGTCCGTCGTTCCTCACCGTCGTCCCGCGCGGCGAGCCGAAGAAGAAAGAGCGTCGCCGCTACGTCGTCGAGCGCGAGCTGCCCGAGCCCGAGCGGCGCGTCGGCACGGTCTGCAACGTCTACATGACCGGTATCGGCGGCACCGGCGTCGTCACCGTGAACCAGATCCTCGCGACCGCGGCGCTGCTCGACGGCAAGCACGCGCGCGGGCTCGATCAAACGGGCCTCAGCCAGAAAGGCGGCCCCGTCATCTCGCACCTGAAGATCGCGGAGCAGCCGCTCGCGGTCTCGAACAAGATCGCCGCCGGGGAAGCGGACTGCTATCTCGGCTTCGACATTCTCGTGGCGGCGCAGGCCCAGAACCTCGAGCGCGCGCGCCCCGAGCGCACGATCGCGGTGGTATCCACGAGCAAGGTGCCGACCGGACGGATGGTGGCCTCCCCCGACGTGCGCTTCCCGGACACCGAGGCGCTGCGGGGCGCAATCGACGCCGTCACGCGCAAGGACACCAATGTCTACCTCGACAGCCTGGGCCTCGCCGAGGCGCTTTTCAACGACCACATGGCGGCCAACCTGCTCCTCCTCGGCGCCGCGTACCAGGCGGGCGCGGTGCCGGTGACCGCCGCATCGATCGAGCAGGCGATCCGCCTCAACGGCGTCGCGGTCGAGATGAACCTGCAAGCGTTCCGTGCCGGACGGCTGTACGTGCTCGATCCGCAGGCCGTTTTGGCGGCAGCCGGACCGCGCCCGGAGATCGCCCCGGCGCCGGCGGTGCTCACCGCCGAAGCGCAGGCGATCGTCGACAGCGTCGGCGCGAGCGGCGAGCTCAGGCGGCTGCTCGAAGTGCGCGTGCCGGAGCTGATCGAGTATCAGAACGCGAAGTACGCGCGCGCCTACGCCGACTACGTCAGGCGCGTGCGCGAGATCGAGGCGCGCGTGATGCCGGGTGAAACGCGGCTCAGCGAGGCGGTCGCGCGCTACCTCTACAAGCTCATGGCCTACAAGGACGAGTACGAGGTCGCGCGGCTGCACCTCAAGGCGAACCTCAAGCGCCGGCTCGAGGAGCAGTATCCGGACGGCGTGAAGATCTACTACAACCTGCACCCCACGTTCCTGCGCAGGCTCGGCCGCAAGCAGAAGCTCCGCCTCGGCGAGTGGTTCAACGCGGGTCTTCGCCTGCTCGCCGCCGCACGGCGGCTGCGCGGCACACCGCTCGACGTCTTCGGCTACGCCGAGATGCGGCGGCTCGAACGGGCGCTGATCGACGAGTACCGCCGCCTGATCGATCGCAGCCTCGCGAACCTTGCGCCCGAAAACTACGAGCGCGCCGTGCGGCTCGCGAGCCTGCCCGACCTGATCCGCGGGTACGAGGACGTGAAGCTGCGCAACGTGCAGCGCTTCCGGGACGAAGTCCGCGCACTGACGCCGGCGTAGACCCGACCCGCCGCCGGCCGCGACGGAGGGAACGCGGGCGCGGAACGCGCCATGAGGCAGTCGGCGGGCTCGCCGGCCCGATCCGGCAGCCCTCTTTCAGACGGCTGCCATCGAGGGCTGCGGCCCGTCCGACGCACCGGGCTCCACCAGGCCCGATTGTCCTTGCGGGGCGCACTCCGCCCGCGAAGAATGTCGTAACGCTCGACCCGGAGCCCCCGCTGGCTCCGACGATCGCCGCAGGATCGACCCGTCGACGCTGCGACTATGGGGATGCCGAACGAGCCGTGAGGCGCGTCCACGATCGCAGCCGGGAAATGTCGGAGCCGGACCGTGAGCATCGTCCTTGGGACGGGGCCGCGCGCGGAGCGCGCCGGCGGCGGTGCGGCATCGAGCGGCAGCGCTCCGCCCGAAGGGAGCGATCCCGTGGCCGCGGAGCGCGCGGATGCGCGCCGGCGCGGACAGCGTGCGCTCGGCCGTCGACCCGCGACAGCCCGGCTCGGCGCGGCGATTTCGCTCAGGAGGCCGTCAATGCTCTATTCCATCCTTTGCTACAACATCGAGTCCGTGGTCGGCGAATGGACCAAGGAGAAGGAAGCGCAGGTCATGGCGCACCATCAGAAGGTCCTCGACCGCCTGGCCGCGCAAGGCAAGCTCGGGCCCGTCGCGCGGCTCATGCCGACCACGACGGCGACCACCGTGCGCGCCGGACGCGAGCCGCTGGTTCTCGACGGTCCGTTCGCCGAGACGAAGGAGCAGCTTCTCGGCTTTTACGTCGTTGACTGCGATAACCTCGAAGAAGTGATCGAGATCGCACGCGAGCTCACGCTGGAGACGGGAGCGCACGAGATCCGGCCGGTCATGATGTTCAACGGCCGGTACGAGGT
>DATCLR010000104.1:0-7482 GCA_036563785.1 Burkholderiales bacterium
GCGCGGAAACGGGCAGGGCGCTTCGTATCGTGCCGATCGGACGCCGGCAGGCCGCCCGTGCCCGGCACGTCTTCCGGCCGTAGCCGAGCGGCGCGCCCTCCCCTAGGCCCGGCCTTCCGCCGCGTCCGGCTTGCGCCGGCCGGCGAGACGCCGCAGTCCGTAGCTCCCGCCCGCGATGAGCGCGAGCAGTGCCGCGAGCAGCGCGACCGTGCCCGGGCCCGGCTGGCGCAGGGTTTGTCCCACCTGATCGACGAAGAGCGCGATCAGCGCGATGCCCGGCGTCATCCCGAACAGCGTGCCGAGCAGAAAGTCGCGAAAGCCGATGTGCGAGGCGCCGGCCACGAGATTCACGACGCTGAACGGCGCGACCGGCACGACGCGAACGAACATGATCGTGAGGATGCCGCGCTGTGCCAGGCGCCGGCTAACGGCGTTGAGGCGCGCACCCGCGAAGCGCCGGACTATGTCCCGCCCGAGCCAGCGGCCGAAGCCGTAGACCACTGCCGCGCTCGCCAGTGCGCCGATCACGGAGTAGACGAACCCGAGCACGGGACCGAAGGCGAGCGCCGTCGCGGCGACGAGCAGCGTCACCGGCATCACCAGCAGCCCGCCGAGCACGAAGGCACCGATCGCGAGCGCGGGGGACACGGGAAGCTCGCGGAAGCGCTGGACCTGCGCCGCGAGCGTCTCGAGATCGAGCAGCTCGCCGAGCGACGTCCAGCGCCACGCCGCGGCTAAACCGAGGAGTCCGAGCAGCGTCGCCACCGCGAGCACGATGCGGCGCGTCGCCGGGACGCGCTCCTCGGGAGGGATCAGCTGATCGGTGAGCGCGGCCGGATCGATCGGACGCTCCGGATCGAGGAGCTGCGGATCGGGCAGCCACGAAGCGACGAGCTCGGGCGGCGGCGGCGGGAGCTCGCGCAGCGTGCGGCCGCCGCCGCGCAGACGGTCGATCGCCGCGCGCAGCGGCGCCTGCGCGCCGGCGCGCGCGACCGCCTCCTCCGTGGTTCCGAGATGCTCGGCGAGCAGCCGCTCGCGCAGGCGCGCGATCGCGCGCCGTGCCCGCGGATCGCCTTCGCTCTCGACCGCGAGATCGCACTCGGTGTCGATACCCATGGAGCGATTGTTCAGGTTCGCCGAACCGATGCGCACGAACTCGTCGTCGACGATCATGAGCTTGCTGTGCACGTGCAGGCACTTCGACCCGAGCCCCGGCACGTGCGGGTAGTACACGCGCAGCCTGCCGTAGCGGTCCGCCGCGCGCAGCCGGTCGACCATGCGCCCGCGAATGACGTCCATAGTGCGCTGCGACAGCCAGCCGTCGGTCCGCAGGCCGGTCACGATGACGACGTCCGGACCGTCGGCCTCGCCGAGCCGGGCTGCGAGCGCGTCGGCGATCGCCGGCGCGGTGACGAACTGGTTCTCGATGTAGATGTAGCGGCGCGCGGCACGGATCGCATCGAGGTAGAGCCGTTCGACTTCGCGCACTTCCGGCCGCCCCCGGAACGCGGGGTCGGTGCGCGCCACCGCGACGCGCACGGTCTCGAGATCAGCGGCGACGTCCGGCGGCCATGCGTCGTTGTCTTGCGGCGGCGGCGCGAGCACCTGGCCGGTCGCCCGCGTCCAGCGGTCGCGCACGAGCTCCCCGAGCGCGGCGGCCGCGTCGCCTTGCACCAGCATCTGGATATCGTGAAAGGGCCGGTACGGCTCGCCGCCGTGCCCCTCGATTCGCCGCGAGTCGTCGGGGCGGTGCTCGGCCGTATCCCAACGCGCGCGGGTGAGGTCGAGCCCGCCGACGAAGGCGACGTCGTCGTCGACCACGACGATCTTCTGGTGATGCGATCCGCCCGGCGGATGCAGCCCGTCCATGCGGAAGTGCAGGCGGCGATGGGTGCGCCAATTGAGCTTGTAGATCGGCAGCCACTCGCGGTCGAGGGCGTACAGCATCGCGAAGTCCCAAGTGAGCACGTAAGCATGGGGGCCGCGCGCGACGACGGCGTTGAGAAAGTCGCCGAGCACGTTCGGCGCGCCGTCCTCGAGCGCATCGCGGACCAGCCGCACGCGACTGTCGATGTCCCAGCCGACCATGAGCAGACAATGGCGCGCGCGCAGCGCCGCCGCGCGGAATGCGCCGAAGTAGGCGGCACCGTCGACCAGGAATGCCACGCGTCGGGCCGGCACCACGCGCCAGCAGTTGTAACCCGGCTTGAGGATACGGAGCGGCGTCACGACGCCGCCTTCCCGCCGCCCGCCCGGCGCGCGACGACGTTCGGTCTCGCGGTTACGGCGCGCGTGCATGCTGCGCCGGCGCCGCGCCCGGCCGTCGCGTCCGCGCTGCGTTCGGCTGCGTCGCCGCGCCGAGGTCGTCTCGTCGCATTCATCGATCGATACCGTCCCTGGTTCGCGATACGACTCGAAGAGTATCACAGGGTTCTTCGCGTCTGATCCGTCGGAGCCTCGCTCCACGAAGCCCCGTGCAGCGAATAGGAGCGCAAAGTACGCCCCCTTTGCCATGCGCATATCGCGCGATCGGTGACGTGTGCAACCGGCATTGTCGCCGCACGGCGACAACGCCCGACTGCCATTCACTGCGTGCGCCGCGCGCACCACGCAGCGGACCGTCGGCAAACGCCGACAGTCGTGCGCGCTGCGGCCGGGTGTATCACGGATTTCGAGAGACAGGTCGCGATGGTATACAGCTTGCATCGCGGGTAACGCGCTGCGAGGTGAGCCCCACGAGCCGGCGCAGAGATTCAAGGAGCGAAACGATGCGCAGGATCATGCCTTCTTTACTTCCGCTCGCCGCATTCGCTGCGGCGTGGCTGCTTACTTCCGCTCGCCGCATTCGCTGCGGCGTGGCTGCCGCCGACGCACGATGCGGCGGCGCCGTCGCACGGCGTGCGCGGTCGCGACGACGGTCTGCGGAAGGAGGCATGGCACGCCAGCGCGGTCCATCGGTCGGCGTGGCGCACGCGCACCGATCGCAACTGCATCGGTGTCGCTCGGGCGGCCGATTCGATCGCGGCCGAACGGCCGGCGCGGTGAGCGCCCGCGTTCGTATCACATGACCCTACCAAGGAGATCAATATGAACAAGTCATTGCGTAGTGCGGGACTCGTCGCCGCGCTCACCGTCGCGGCGCCGCTCGTCGTGAGCTGCGCGAGCGCCGATCGCACGGCCGGCCAGACAGTCGACGACGCGGCGATTACGGCGAAAGTGAAGTCGCAGCTGCTTTCGAGCCCCGAAGTGTCCGGGCTGAACGTGAACGTGACCACGTACCGCGGCGAGGTGCAGCTGAGCGGCTACGTGAACGACGCCGAGCAGCGGCGGCAGGCCGAGCAGATCGCGCGCAGCGTCGAGGGCGTACGGTCCGTCTCGAACGATCTCATCGTCAAAGCGCCGGATCAGAAGTAACCGGCGCCTTCAACCGAGGATCACATCATGCCAACCGAAAAGACGCACGAAGCGGTGAGCGGAATCGAGAAGACCGTGCAGTCGACCACCGACCGCGTGGCGGAGGCGACGCATCAGGCCATCGACACGCTGACGGACTACGGAACGCGCACGGAGGAGCGGTTGCGCGAAACCGGGCGCCGCGCGGCGGAGCGTTCGCGCGAGTACGCGGAGGACGTCGGTGCGTACGTACGTCAGCGACCGGTGATGGCGCTCGCGCTGGCGCTCGGCGCGGGCTTCCTGCTCGGGGCGCTGTCGCGCACCCGCCGCTGAGTTGCCGGCGTGGCGACGACGGCACATCGCGGTGGGGACGCCGCCGCCCCGCTCGAAGCGCCACCCCGGGTAGGCGCGAAGGCGAGCCTCACCGGGCTCGCCGCCACCGCGGCGCGTTCGGCGCGGGATCTCGTCGGACATACCCTCGAGATCGCGCTGCTCGAATCGCGTCTCGCGGGCACGGCGCTCGCGACCATGGCCGGCCTCGGCTTCGCGGCGCTCGTGCTGGTGCTGTCGGTATGGGGTCTGCTGCTCGCCGCCGCCGCCTACGGGCTCATGCTGTCGGGACTCGGACCGGCGCGCGCGATGCTCCTCCTCGCGCTGATCAATCTGATTGCGGCCGGCGTGCTCGTGTTCGTTCTGCTGCGGTTGACGAAGCGCCTCAACTTCTCGGCGACCCGGCGCGCGCTGCGCGAGATGGGTTCGGGGTCGCACAAGTGAAGCTGATGCGGGACATACGCCTCAAGGAGCGCCAGATCGCGCAGGCGCGCGTCGCGCTGGCCCAAAGCACCGACGAGTTTCGGCGCGTGCTGCAGGAGCGGCTCGCCTCCCGCACTGCGCTCGCCCTCGGCTTCGCCGGCGGGCTGCTCGCCGGGTGGTCTCGCGGCCGGCGCCGCCGAGCGGCCCGGCGCGCGACGCCCGCGCGGGAGCGCGCGCGCAGCGTCGGCAGGCAGGCGAAGGAAAGCCTTCCGCCGCACTGGCTGAGCAGTTACCTGATATGGCCGTTCGTGCTCGCCACCGCACGCGACTTCATCGTCACGCGGCGGCCGACGAGCCGACGTGAGGGGGAGGGATTTTCCAACCGCAGATGATAAGGAGAGTCGTTATGAGTAAGCAGACACGCTGGATGTTGATCTTTCTCGCTACGATCGGTTTGGGACTGAGCGCTTGCGAAGGCGGCGGAAGCGGCGGCCCCGCCGGCAGTTCCGGCGGCAGCGCCAGTCCGGGCGGTAGTGCGAGCCCGGGGGGCGGCCCGAGCCCCGGCCCCGGACAGCAGCAGGAGCAGCCGGCCAGCCCGCCTGGCGGCGCCGGCGGTACCCGGTAACCGGTTGCCTGCGCGCCGCGCGCCTCGTCGCGCGGCGCGCAGCCTCCCCGCCCGAACACCAACCTCAACATCGAATCTCCGGGGGTTCACATGCTGTCTTGGGCCGTCACGTTCCTCGTTATTGCGATCATCGCGGCGCTGCTCGGGTTCACCGGCATCGCCGGTACGGCCGCGACCATCGCCAAAGCGCTGTTCTTCATCTTTCTCGTGCTGTTCGTCGTATTTCTCGTAATGGGGCGACGGCGCCCGCCGGTTTGACGCGCGTACACGCTGCAGGAGGTTTGCGTGAACTGGAACCAGATTCAAGGCAACTGGAAGCAGCTCAAAGGAAAGGTGAAAGCCCAGTGGGGCGACCTGACCGACGACGAGATCGACTCGATAAATGGACGCCGAGAGCAGCTCGTCGGAAAAATACAGAAAGCCTACGGCATCGATCAGGAAGAAGCGGAGGAGCAGGTGCGCGCCTTCGAGCGCTCTCTCTAGGACGATCCTCGGTTCGAGGAGGTCTCGGGCCGCACACCGGAGAGGTTGCGGCCCGCTCTTTTTTTCGTTAGGAGGAAACCCTGAGCGCGGCTGGTACAACTCCGGATGTCGTGGCATTCACGCACCTCGTACAGTCGCGTTCCGCGCATAGCATGAAGGCAGGGAGCCGTGGGCGCGGAATGAGCGCGGCGCGGTGCCGCGTTGCGCCCGGCAACCGAGGAGGAAGGCATGGTGCGGGAACGTGGCATCGTCAAATGGTTCAGCGAAAGTCGCGGCTACGGCTTCATCGTTCCGCAGCGGGGCGGAGACGACGTGTTCGCCCACTACTCGGCCATCGAAATGGAGGGGTATCGGACGCTGCGCGAGGGACAGCTCGTCGAGTTCCAGCTCGAAGAAGGCCCCCGGGGCCGCGAGGCGTGGCGCATCCGGGCGATCGCCTGAGGCGCCGAGCGACGGAGCAAGGTTCATGGGTCTGGAGCACCGCGGCGGAACGCGCCGCGCCATCGATGCCGGCGTCATCATCGATTGCCGGCCTGCCGGCCTGATCCACGGGCGCATACGCAACATCAGCGTCGGCGGCATGTTCGTGCACATGCGGCCGATTCCGGGCGTGACGAACGACCGCGTCAAGATCGTCTTCGTGCGGCACGACCGCGGCGTGTGCCGCATCTATCGCCTGCCCGCCGTCATCGTCCGTTGGACGCGCGAGGGGGCCGGCTTGATGTTCAGCGAATTGACGTCGAACTCCTTCTACGCGCTGCTCGCGATCCTTCTTGCAGAGGAGCGGCGCAACGCGAGCCGCAAGTCGGCGGTCGGCCAGAGCGCGCCGAACCGTCGTCCGGGCGGATCGTGGTTCAAGAAATGAACGAACAGCCAGTTCGGAGGTCTTCGCAATGGAAACCAATAAGCAGGTCGATCACCGCTGGAGCGTGCGCCAGGCGTTGACGCTTCCCGTCAAGCTGTACGAGGACGGCGAGCCGATTGCGTACGGCCGCACCCAGAACGTCGGGATCGGCGGCATGTACGTCGAATTGAGCGGCATCAAGCGCAAGCGGCTGCCCACCGACGGGCGGCTGTCGGTGGCGTTCTCGATCACCACCAACGGCAACACGACGCATCATCGTCTGCCCGCCACCGTCGTCTGGTCGCAGGACAACGGCGCCGGGCTGATGTTCACCGATTTCAACGTCGAGACGGTGCATACCCTGCGCGACATCCTCTATCCGCAGTAACCCGCCGACCGATGCGGCACCGCCCCCCGCGGGGCGGGCGCTACGTGCACGGCGTCTGCAACAGCGTCACGCCGATCCACGCCGTCGCCGCGAGCGCGATCGCCGCGAGCACGAGGCCGACGCCGGCGACCGTGCGCGCCCGTGCGTCGAACGCGCGGGGCCGCCGCCGCACGACGCGCAACGTGCGCCACGCGTTGAGCCCCGCGAACATGATGAGAATCAGCGCGGTGACCGTGAGCGCGAGCAGGAGGAACGCCGTCGCGGGCACGCCGAACACCTCGGTATCCAGAAACGGCGGCTGACAGCCGACGCGCGCGACCGCGAACGCGATCAGCGCGTATCCGATCGCCACCGCCGGCGCCGTCGCCGCGGCGCGCAGCTGATTTCCTCTGGAAAGCGTGGTCATTGCCTGCAGGGTCAATCCCCGATTTCTAGCCGCCATGCGATGCGGCATGCTGCGGCACTATACGCGATGGTCGCGCGGCATGCACAAGGCTGCCCGGTTATCCCGTCGGGATCATTGGTCCCCTTCACCAGCCGCCGTCGGCTCGCGCCGCGCCGGAGCACTTGCATGAGCCGACATCCATGAGATCGTGCGCCGCTCGGCGCAGGATGCAAGCACGCGATGCAGGCTGGTTCGAAACGGTCCGCCCGCGGGGCCGGCACGAAGACCCCATCGCACGCCGGACGGAGTCGGAAGAGCGCAGGAACCGCAAGGAGGCACACATGGCAATGGAGCAGGCACATGTAACGGTCGAAGAGGCGGAGCACGCCGTTCATTCGGCCACCGCGAGGCTGGCACAGGCTGCGCACCGGGCCGTCGACGCGCTCAGCGAATACGGCGCGCGCGCCGAGCAGCGGCTGCGCGAATCCGGTGCCGCAGCCGGGGAACGGTCGCGGGAGCTCGCCGAGCGTTCCCGCGAGCTGATCGATCAGGTTCAGCGCTACGTCGAGGAACACCCCATGGCCGCGATCGGCATCGCCGCCGCCGTGGGC
>DATCLR010000112.1:0-12862 GCA_036563785.1 Burkholderiales bacterium
TCGCGCTTCTGGCCGGTCGATCAGTACCGTCCGGGGTCGAGCCCGCCGAGCTTCGACAAGCAGTACGTGCGCGACTACCTCGAGCGCATCGGCTGGAACAAGCAGCCGCCCGCGCCGGCGCTGCCGCCGGAAGTGGTGGAGCAGACGGCGGCCAAGTACCGCGAGGCGCTGATCCGGCTGACGGGGTCGTAGGCGCCGGGCGACGCGCAGAGCGCGGCCGCCTTCTCATTCGGCTGCGCTCGCCACTATATTTTTTGATGCGATGAAAGCGCTCCTACGGCTCGCCGCGGTCGGCGTGCTCGCACTCGCGGCGTGCGAGCGGCGCGAGTCCGTCCCCATTCCCCAGACCGCCACACCGCCTCCGGCAACGGTGCAGCCCATGCTCGAGACGCCGCCGTCGCTGGCGTCGCTGAGCCGCGGCCAGCGGCTGTTCCTGGAGCACTGCGCGCAGTGCCACGGGCCCGAAGCGCAGGGCCACCCCGACTGGCAGACGCCCGGGGTCATCGCCGCACCGCCGCTCAACGGCACGGGCAACGCCTGGAAGCGCACGCGGGCCGAGCTCTACGCCGTGATCGCCTACGGCGCCGCCCGCGGGGGCACCCCCGTGATGCCGGCATGGAAAGACCGGCTGAGCGAAAGCGAAATCAACGATCTCATCGTCTGGTTCCAGTCGCTATGGCCGCCCGAGGTGTACGGGCAATGGCAGGCGCGCAACGCCGCCGCGCGCTGAGGCGCCGCATCGAGAAGGTGCAATAGGAAAAAGTCCCGACCGCCGCGCGCCGAATCGTCCTCATTTCCGCGATCGCGGCGCTCTTCGAGCATTCGCTGACCGCGTCGACTGCCGGCGTTGACGCCCGGCGGGGGATGCATCGCGCACTATCCGACTTCGGTATAGTCAGAGAGTCAGGAGGCGCGGGCGACGTGCGTCCGCGCCGCGAACCATGGAGGGGAAGGCCATGAGCGACGTAACGGTGCAGGCGCCGGTCGAACGGCGCACGCTGTCGGCGGACGAGCTGCGGCGCATGGATGCGTACTGGCGCGCGAGCAATTATCTCTCCGTCGGGCAGATCTACCTGCTCGACAACCCGCTGCTGCGCGAGCCGCTCAAGCCCGAGCACGTGAAGAGCCGCCTGCTCGGCCACTGGGGCACCACTCCCGGCCTCAACTTCATATATGTGCACCTGAATCGCGCGATCCGCGCGCGCGATCTCGACATGATTCTCGTCACCGGCCCCGGCCACGGCGGGCCGGCGATCTTCGCGCAGACCTGGCTCGAGGGGAGCTTCAGCGAGCTGTACACCGACGTGACGCCGGATGCCGAAGGGATGCGGCGTTTGTTCCGCGATTTCTCCTTTCCCGGCGGCATGCCGAGCCACGCCGGCGCGGAAGCGCCGGGCTCGATCAACGAGGGCGGCGAGCTCGGCTATTCGCTCGCGCACGCCTACGGCGCGGCGTTCGACAACCCGGATCTCATCGTCGCCTGCGTGGTCGGCGACGGCGAGGCCGAAACCGGACCGCTCGCCGCCGCGTGGCACTCGAACAAATTCCTGAACCCGATACGCGACGGCGCGGTGCTGCCGATCCTGCACCTGAACGGGTACAAGATCGAGAACCCGACGGTGCTCGCGCGCATCGGACGCGACGAGCTCGAGAGCCTGTTCGTCGGCTACGGCTACCGGCCGTATTTCGTCGAGGGCGACGACCCCGAAATAATGCACGAGCAGTTCGCGACCGCGCTCGATCGCGTCATCGACGAGATCCACGCGATCCAGGGCGAGGCGCGCCGCACCGGCGATCCGGGCCGGCCTCGCTGGCCGATGATCGTGCTGCGCACGCCGAAGGGCTGGACCGGCCCGAAGACGATCGACGGGCGCGTGATCGAGGGCCACTGGCGCTCGCACCAGGTGCCGTTCGGCGAGGTGCGTACCAGCCCGGCGCATCTGAAAGCGCTCGAGGACTGGCTGAAGAGCTACCGGCCGGAGGAACTCTTCGACGCCGAGGGACGGCTGCGTCCCGAGCTCGCAGCGCTCGCGCCCAAAGGCACGCGGCGCCTGGGCATGAACCCGCATGCGAACGGCGGCCTGCTGCTCAGGGAGCTCAAGCTGCCCGATTTCCGCGACTACGCGGTGGAGACGGCGGGGCCGGGCGCCGTCGAGGTCGAATCGACGCGGGTGCTCGGACGCTTCCTGCGCGACGTCATGAAGCTCAACATGGACGCGCGCAATTTCCGCGTGTTCGGCCCCGACGAGACCAGCTCGAACCGGCTCGGCGCCATCTACGAAGTCAGCGGCCGCACCTGGGTGGCGGAGCGGCGGCCGGGGGACGAGTGGATCGAGCCCGACGGGCGCGTCATGGAGGTGCTCTCGGAGCACACGTGCCAGGGGTGGGCCGAGGGCTACCTGCTCACGGGGCGGCACGCGTTCTTCTCGTGCTACGAGGCGTTCATCCACATCGTCGATTCGATGTTCAATCAGCACGCCAAGTGGCTCGACGTGAGCCGCGACGTGCGCTGGCGCCGGCCGATCGCCTCGCTCAACTACCTGCTCACGTCGCACGTCTGGCGCCAGGACCACAACGGCTTCTCGCACCAGGATCCGGGCTTCCTCGACCTCGTGGTCAACAAGAAGCCGGAGGTCGTGCGCATCTACCTGCCGCCGGACGCGAACACGCTGCTCTCGGTCGCCGATCATTGCCTGCGCAGCCGCCACTACGTGAACGTCATCGTGGCCGGCAAGCATCCGCAGCCCGTCTGGCTCGACATGGACGCCGCGATCAAGCACTGCACCGCCGGCATCGGCATCTGGGAGTGGGCGAGCAACGACCGCGGCGCCGAGCCGGACGTGGTCCTGGCCTGCTGCGGCGACGTGCCGACGCTCGAGACGCTCGCGGCGGTGGATCTGCTGCGCCAGCACCTGCCGGAGCTCAAGGTGCGCGTGGTGAACGTGGTGGATCTGATGACGCTCACGCCCGAGCATCCGCACGGCCTGAGCAGCCGCGAGTTCGATGCGCTGTTCACCCGGGACCGGCCGATCATTTTCGCGTTCCACGGCTATCCGTGGCTGATCCATCGCCTCGCGTACCGCCACACGAACCACGCGAACCTGCACGTGCGCGGCTACAAGGAGGAGGGAACGACGACGACGCCGTTCGACATGGCGGTGCGCAACGACCTCGACCGCTTCCATCTGGCCGCCGACGTCATCGACCGTGTGCCGGGTCTGGGCGCCCGCGGGGCCTACGTGAAGCAGTACCTGCGCGACAAGCTGATCGAGCACCGCCACTACATACGTACGTACGGCGAGGACATGCCCGAGATCCGGGACTGGCGCTGGCCGTACTGATCCCGGGAGGGGCGATGCGCAGCATTACCGGATACGTCCGTGCGGGCGCGGCGCTGACGGCGTTCGCGGCCGCCGCGGCCGGCGCACAGCCCGACGTTCCGGGCGACCCGGCGTTCGGGATTCCCCACCTCATTCCGCCCGCCGGCGTGCCGCTCGACATCCGGCAGCGCGAGGAGATCGTGAAGATCCGCCGGGAGCTGCACGAGCGCGAATGCACGCTGACGGGCGAGCTGCTGCAGGCGCAGGAGGAGCTGCGGGCGGAGATGTCGCGCGAGCCGCGGCGCGAGGAAGGGATAGCGGAGGCGACGCGGCGCGTGCAGGAGGTCGAGGCGCGCATCCGCGCCGCGCGCGCGGAGGCCATGGAAGAGGCGGTGCGCCTGCTCACGCCGGATCAGCGCAGCGCGCTCGCGCGCTGGCAGGAAGGCGCGCGGCGCCGGGCGGGCGGCGAAGCGGAACCGCCGTACGGCGTGGAGCGGGGCGTGCAGCCGGACGCGCCCGACGTCGACGATTCGGAGGCGCCCGAGCGGCGATCGCGCTGACGGTTGACATTCCAACGATGGGAAGGTTTAGCCTGTGCGCACGATCGGCGCCCGTCGCGGCGCCGGAAGTATTGCCGGAGGTACGCATGAACATCGGCCAGGCTTCGAAGGCGTCGGGCGTGTCGGCCAAGATGATCCGCTACTACGAGCGCATCGGCCTCATCGCGCCGGCCGCGCGCGAAGCCAACCGCTACCGCGTCTACACGGAAGCCGACGTGCACACGCTGCGCTTCATTCGCCGCGCGCGCGATCTCGGCTTCTCGATCCCGCAGATCGGACGTCTCGTGAGTCTGTGGCGCGACCCGAAGCGCTCGAGCGCGGACGTGAAAGCGATCGCGGCCGAGCACGTGGCCGGGCTCAAGCGCAAGATCCAGGAGCTGCAGGCGATGGTGGCGGCGCTCGAGGATCTCGCGCGGCGCTGCCACGGCGATCATCGTCCGGAGTGCCCGATCCTCGAGGATCTCGAAGGAGGCGCGGCGCCCGCACCGGAGCCCGACTGCGCGGCGAAGCGTGCGCGGCCGGCGGCGTCGGGACGTGCGCGCGCGGCCGGCGCGACGGCCGGAGGCGTGCGGTGAGCGCGGCGATCAGGCTCGAGGTTTCCGGCATGCGCTGCGGCGGCTGCGCCGCGAACGTCGAGAAGGCGCTTCGAAGCGTCTCCGGCGTGGCCGACGTGCGCGTCGATCTAGCGGCCGGCTCGGCCGAAGTGCGCGGCACGGCGCCGCCGGAAGCGCTCGTTGCGGCGGTGCAGCGCGCGGGCTACGACGCGCGCGCGGAAGGAGCCGGCGCATGAGCGCCACGCAGACGCATCGGCTCTCGATCGGTGGCATGCACTGCGCCGGGTGCGTCGCGACGGTCGAGCACGCGCTCAAGAGCGTGCCCGGTGTGGAAAGCGCGAGCGTCAACCTCGCCGAGCGCACGGCGCTCGTGAGCGGAAGCGCCGCGCCCGAGGCGCTGATCGCCTCCGTGAAGCGCGCGGGCTACGACGCAGCCCTCATGCGCGGGCCCGAGGACGATGCGGCGCGCGAGGCGCAGGAAGCGGCGCATTACCGGGCGCTCCTGCGCAAGACCGTCGCGGCCGCGGCGGTGGGTTTTCCGCTCTTCATCGGCGATCTGCTCGGGTGGCTGCCGATGCTCGACGCGGGCGGCGCGCGGCTCTTCTGGGCGCTCGTCGGCGTCGCTGCGCTCGCCGTGCTCGTGTACGCGGGCGGCCATTTCTTCGTCGGCGCGTGGAAGGCGTTTCGCGCGCACAACGCGACGATGGACACGCTGATCGCGCTCGGGACCGGCTCCGCCTGGCTGTACTCGACGCTCGTGGTGATCTTCCCCGAGAGCGTGCCGGCGCTCTCGCGCCACGCCTACTTCGAGGCGGCCGCCGTCATCATCGCGCTGCTCAATCTCGGGCAGGCGCTCGAGATGCGCGCGCGCGGCAAGACGTCGCAGGCGATCCGCCGGCTGATCGGGCTGCAGCCGAGGACGGCGCGCGTGGTGCGCGACGGGCGCGAGATCGACGTGCCGATCGAGGACGTCCGGCTCGACGACACCGTGCGCGTGCGCCCGGGCGAGAAGATCCCGGTCGACGGCATCGTCATCGACGGCCGTTCGAGCGTGGACGAGTCCATGCTGACGGGCGAGCCGATGCCGGTCGAGAAGGGGCCCGGCGATCAGGTCGTCGGCGGCACCATCAACCGCGGCGGCACGTTCCTGTTCCAGGCGAAGCGCATCGGCGCCGACACCGCGCTCGCGCGCATCATCGAGCTGGTGCGGCGCGCGCAGAGCACCAAGCCGCCGATCGGGCGGCTGGTCGACCGGGTCTCGGCGGTGTTCGTGCCCGCGGTGCTGATCGCCGCGATCGTCACGTTCCTCGCCTGGTACAACTTCGGCCCCGAGCCGCGCGGCGCCTACGTGTTCGTCACCACCATGACGGTGCTCATCATCGCCTGCCCGTGCGCGCTCGGGCTCGCGACGCCGATCTCGATCATGGTAGGGGTCGGGAAGGCCGCCGAGTACGGCGTGCTCATACGCAACGGCGAGGCGCTGCAGCGCGCCGGGCAGCTCACCACCATCGTCGTCGACAAGACCGGAACGGTGACGGCCGGGCGTCCCGAGGTCACCGCGGTCGTTCCGGCGGCGGGCTGGGACGAGCAGACGCTGCTTCGCCTCGCGGCGAGCCTCGAAGCGGGCTCCGAGCATCCGCTCGCGCAGGCGGTGGTCGAGGCGGCGAACGCGCGCGGGCTCGCGCTCGCGCGGGCCGAGGATTTCGCCGCCGTCACCGGGCGCGGCGTGCGCGGCGCGGTGGCCGGAAAGCATCTTCTTTTCGGCAACGCGCGGCTGCTCGCGGACTACGGCATCGAGCCCGGCGCGCTCGCCGAGCGGGCGCGCGCGCTCGCCGCGGAGGGCCAGACGCCGATGTATCTCGCGGTCGACGGCGCCGCGGCGGGCGTCATCGCGGTGGCGGACCCGATCAAGCCCGATTCGCGCGACGCGATCGCGCGGCTGCACGCGCTCGGGCTCAGGGTCGTGATGCTGACCGGCGACAACCGCGCGACCGCGGAGGCCGTGGCGCGCGCCGTCGCGATCGACGAGGTGCACGCCGAGGTCCTGCCCGAGGACAAGGCCGGCAGGGTGGCGGCGCTGCAGGCGCGCGGCGAGGTCGTCGGCATGGTCGGCGACGGCATCAACGATGCGCCGGCGCTCGCGCAGGCGGACGTGGGATTCGCGATCGGCACCGGCACCGACGTGGCCATCGAGTCGGCGGACGTGGCGCTCATGCGCGGCTCGCTGCACGGGATCGCCGACGCCATCGCGGTTTCGAACGCGACGCTGCGCAACATCAAGCAGAACCTCTTCGGCGCTTTCGTCTACAACACGTTCGGCATCCCGATCGCGGGCGGCGTGCTCTATCCGTTCTTCGGGCTGCTGCTGAATCCCATGATCGCGGGGGCGGCCATGGCGCTCTCGTCGGTGACGGTGGTGACGAACGCGAACCGCCTGCGCTTCTTCGACGCGAGGAGCGCGCGCCGGCGCCCGCGCGCGGCATCGGCCCGGGCGCGAGCCGCGCGCGCGGCGCCCGCCGGCACCTCGGCGAGGACCTCGGCATGAGCTGGCTCGTCAATCTCGCGGGTATCGCCGCGATCGCGTTCGTCGTCTGGTGGTTCTGGCTTTCGCGTCCACGCGCCGTGCGCGCCGGCGCGGGGCCGATCGATATCCTGGTCGAGAACGGCGTCTACACGCCCTCGGTGATCGAGGTGCCGGCCGGCGCGCCGGTGCGGCTGCGTTTCCTGCGCAAGGACCCGAGCCCGTGCGCCGAGGAGGTGCGCTTCGACGACCTCGGTGTGACCGCGGAGCTCCCGGTCGGCAAGCGGCGGGAGGTGACGGTGGTGCCGGCGGTGCCCGGAGAGTACGCGTTCACCTGCCAGATGCGCATGTATCGCGGCACCCTGATTGCGCGCTGAACCCGTAGCACTTCGCGCAATGCGCGCGCGGGATTCGGGGGCTACCGGCTAGCTTGCCGGGATCAGGGGCGCTTCCTCGATCGGCGCGCGCGGCAGGCGGCGCCGGATGAAGTCCGCGAGCAGCTCGGCATCGCGCTGGCGCGCGTAGCGCTCGCGGAACACGAGCACGATGGTCCTCCCCGCCTTCTTTTCCTCGAGCGGGCGGTAGCTGATCAGGCCGCGCAGCCGCCGATCCTCGGTCGCGGCGAGCGCCGGTATGAGCGTGTAGCCCGCGCCCGAGGCGACGAGGTGGCGCAGTGTCTCGAGGCTCGTCACGTGCATCTCCTTCGCCTGGCCGCGCCGGTGCGGCGGGCAGAGCGCGATCGTCTGATCGCGCAGGCAGTGGCCGTCCTCGAGGAGCACCATCTCCGACGCCTTGAGATCGCTGACGCGCAGCGGCTGCTTGCGCTCGAGCGGATGGTCCTTCGGGACGGTGAGCAGGAACGGCTCGACGAAGAGCGGAATCACCCGCAGGCCGGTCTCGTCGAACGTGCGCGCCGCGAGCACCGCGTCGAGCTCGCCCGCGCGGAGCTCCTCGAGCAGGTTCTCGGTCAGGCCCTCCTTGAGGCGCAGCTCGAGCTTCGGGAACGTCCTGCGCAGCGGCGCGAGCAGGTGGGGGATGAGGTAGGGACCGAGCGTCGCGATGGCGCCCAGCCGGAACGGGCCGGCGAGCGGCTCGCGGGTCGACCGCGCCGCTTCCAGGATCTTCTCGGCTTCCTCGAGCACGACGCGCGCCTGCTGCACCACCGCCCGGCCCACGTCCGTCACGCGCACCCGCCGTGCGCTGCGCTCGAACAGGGTGACGCCGAGGTACTCCTCGATCTTCTTGATCTGCGCGCTCAGCGCCGGCTGCGTCACGTGGCAGGCGCCGGCCGCGCGGCCGAAATGACCGTGCTCGGCGACGGCGACCACGTACTGCAGGTCGCGGAGGGTGAGGCCGGCGATATTCATAGGGGTTGCTTATCGATTTTATAGCTTTAATCAGTTGGATTAAAAGCCGCCGGCGCGCCAGGATAACACCCGACCCGCGCGATTTCCGCGCGCGGCAACCCGCAATACTGCACGAGGAGAACGAAGATTATGGGACTTAGAGTGAGCGTAGGCGACAAGTTTCCGGAGTTCTCGGTTCCGGCGGTGGTGTCGATCGAGAAGGGCAAGGAGTTCGCGACAATCGGCTCCGAGGATCTGAAGGGCAAGTGGGCGGTGGTGTTCTTCTGGCCCATGGACTTCACGTTCGTCTGTCCGACCGAGATCGCCGAGTTCAACAAGGAGATCGACGCGTTCCGCGAGCGCGGCGCCGAGGTCTACGGCGTCAGCACGGATACGCAGTACGTGCATCTCGCGTGGCGCCAGCAGCACCCGGATCTCAAGAACCTCCGGTACCCGATGCTCGCGGACCACAAGAAGGAGCTGAGCGAGGCGCTCGGCGTGCTGCACCCCGAGGAGAAGGTGGCGCTGCGCGCGACTTACATCGTCGATCCCGACGGCGTGGTGCGCTGGGTGAGCGTCTACGACCTCAACGTCGGGCGCAACGTGAAGGAGGTCATCCGCACGCTGGATGCCCTGCAAACCGACGAGCTCTGCCCGTGCAACTGGGAGCGCGGCAAGGAGACGCTGAAGGTCGCCTGAAGCCGGCGCGCGCCCGCCGCGGGGCGGGCGCGCTCATTCCATCCGTTTTCGCATCCGTTTTCGAAGGAGAATTCCATGAATGCCGTAGTTGAGACCCGGGGTATAGAGTCCGCGCTGCCGGCGCAGGCGAGCACGATCGCGCGCGATCTTCGCCTGAACCTCAAGCGCCTGCTCGAGGACGGCGCGCTCGAGCGCACCGAGGCGCTCGCCGCGCTGCTCGCGGTGGCGACGGCGGTGGGCGACGAGCGTCTGAGCGCGTACGCGCGCGCGGAGCTGGAGGACGCCGGCTTCTCGGCCGAGGAGATCGCCGAAGCGGCGGAGAGCGCGGCGATCATGGGAATGCTCAACGTGTACTACCGCTTCCGCCACATGATCGGCAACGAAGAGGAGTACCGCGCGGCGGGTCTGCGCATGACGGCGCTCGCGCGTCCCGTGCTCGGCAAGGAGCGCTTCGAGATGCTGGCCTTCGCGGTGTCGGTGCTGAACGGCTGCGAGACGTGCATCCGCTCGCACGAGAAGGTGCTGCGCGAAGCGGGGGTTTCGGTCGACAAGGTGCACGACCTCGCCCGCCTGGCCGCCGTCGTGAAGGGATTGAATACGCTTGCGCGCATCCCCAACTAACAAGAACCGTCACCCCAAGGAGGCAGTCATGGCTGCGAACATCGAACTCGCGCAGAAAGAACGCGAAATCGGCGTCAACATCGGCATCAACGAGCAGGACCGCAAGGAGATCGCGGAAGGTCTGTCGCGCCTGCTCGCGGACACGTACACGCTGTACCTGAAGACCCACAACTTCCACTGGAACGTGACCGGGCCGCAGTTCGAGACGCTGCACAACATGTTCGAGGAGCAGTACAAGGCGCTCGCGGAAGCGGTCGATTCGATCGCCGAGCGCATCCGCGCGCTCGGGTTCCCCGCCCCGGGGACCTACGCCGAGTTCGGCAGGCTCGCCTCGATCAAGGAGGAACCCGGAGTGCCGCCGGCCGAGGAGATGATCCGCCAGCTGCTCGAAGGCAACGAGGCGGTGGCGCGGACGGCGCGCTCGCTGCTCCCGGCGGTCAACCGGGCGCACGACGAGCCGACGCTCAATCTCGTGTCCGACCGCATGCAGGCGCACGAGAAGACGGCGTGGATGCTGCGCGCCATGCTGGTGCGCTGAGCGACATTCGCGACTGCAGCCGGAAAAGGCCGCCCGATGGCGGCCTTTTTTCGTCCGGCTGCCGATCGCTAGGACGGTGCGAAGAAGAACTCGCCGAGATACCGGCCGCCGGTCGCGACGACGACCGTGACGAGTCCGAGGGCGAGGTTGAAGCCGACGAGGCGCCGGATACGGCCGAGGTGCTGCGCGGCGGCGCTCCAGTCGGCGGCCTCTACGGCCTCGCGCAGCCGGCGATAGGGCGCGAAGTACACGTGCAGGAACACGAGGATCATGGCCCAACCCGTGAGCTGCATCACGTGCACGTGGGCGCCAGCGTTCGCGAAACCCTCGAAGACGTAGAGAATCAGCCAGTAGCCGGTGAGCGGCAGCACCACGACCGCTGCCCAGACCCACGGGAAAAAGCGTGCGAAGGTCTGCGCCCAGAGCGGCATGCGCTGCGGCGGCTCGAGCAGGCTCGCGGCCGCCGGCCGCAGCGCCACGTAGGCGAAGAACATGCCGCCGACCCAAAGAACGGCCGCGAGGATGTGCAGGGTGATGGCAACGGCCATGCGAGATTCTCCCTTGCGGACTGCGCTTATCGAGGCGAGGACGCGCGCGGCTGCCGCCCGTCTCGCCGGTCAGCCGCCGGCGAGCCGGCGCTTCACGCCAAGATAAGCCTGTTTGATCGCGCGCGCGAGCCGCTCGGTCGCGGTCCGCCGGTAATAGCGCCGGTCCTCCGGCGTCATCTCATCGAACCGGCCGTCGTACTTGAGCTTCGCCCAGGCGTTGTAGTCGAAGCGCTGCGCGAGGCGATACAGCCAATGGTTGAGCGGCGCGAAGCCGGGTTTGCGCACGACGGCGGCGCCGAAGTCGATCAGGCAGGGAAAGCGCCCGTCCACCACGAGCAGATTGTCGCGCCGCTTGAGATCGGCGTGCGCCACGCCGCGGCGGTGGAGCTCCTGGATGTACGCGAACAGCGTATCGTAGTACGTCGCGGGGTCGGCCGGCCGCACGCGGCGCAGCGGCTCGCCGGCGACGTAGTCGAGCACCAGGTAGCGTCCGCGCAGCAGCCCGTGGCAGCGGGGGCTGCCCGCGAACCCGGCGAGCCGCGCGTAAACCGCGTGCTCGCGCCGCAGCATCCAGCGCCGCACCCGGCCCTGCAGACCGCCGCCCCAGGCGACCTTGACGATCAGGCGGCGCCCGCCGGCTTCGTAGAGATGCACGGCCCCCTGATAACCGCGCGCGTGGGCGGCGGCGCCGGATTGCATGCGCTGCTCGATCCACTCGATCAATGCGCGCTCGGTGGCGGGATCAAGCGAGGACGTCATCGAGGACGGAACCCCTACGGCAGGCGGCCGTAGAGGATATATAGGAAGAGCAGCAGCAGCGCCGCGATGATCGGCTCCCCGTTCTGCTTCAGGCTCTGGGCGAACGACCACTCGCCCCCGGCCTCGGAACGGTACGGCCGCAGCCGCGGAATCAGCGCCCGGGTCTCGCGCGCCCACGCCTCCCACTGGCCCGGGAAGCGCTTCGCGAGCTCGCGGTCCTCGTGCGCGATGGTCTGCGGGTAATAGAAGAGCGCGATCGCGAGCCACGCGATGAAGCTCCACCAGAGCCCCGAGGCGAGGCAGAAGCCGAACGTGATCAGGTGATTGCCCACGTAGAGCGGATGGCGCACGTAGGCATAGGGGCCGGTGGTCGCGAGGACCTTGTCCTTTTTCACGTGCCCGGACGCCCACAGACGCACCAGGATGCCGAGCACCGCGAACGCGAGGCCCGCGTAGTACATCCCGGGCACGGTCGGCTGCCCGACGATCGTGAGCAGGACCAGAAAGGTAATGCCGACGAACTGCCGCGAACGATGACGGGCGTACCTGAGATCGTGAATGAAACGCTTGAGGCCGATGCGCTCGGCGAAGGTCTGCTGTTCCGCCTGCATGAGTATGGGTCTGCCGTAGGAGGCGGCATATTAGCACAGGGTGAATCGAGCGCGACGCCGCGCGGACGCCCGGACTCGGTCAGCCGAACGGCTCGACGCTCGCCGGATCCGGGCGGCTTGCGCGATACGCCGCGAGCCAGTATGCGGCGAAGAGCGTCTTGAGATCCGCGATCTCGCCGCGCCGCGCGCGATCGACGAATTCCTGCGCGGGCAGGACGACGGTGAGGATGTCTTCGTGCTCGTTCGGGTTGCCGTGCACGCCGCCGGCGCGGCTTGCGTCGACCGTGCCGGCCACGATCGCGATCCGCTCGGACGTGCCGCCCGGGCTCACGTACGCGCCGGGATGCACGACGAAGGGGCGGTGCAGCTCGAGCCCGGTCTCCTCCTTCATTTCGCGCATCGCGGCCTCGATCGGCGACTCGCCGTCGCCGATCGCTCCCGCGACGAGCGCTTCCGCGTACGGATAGTCGCCCGCCGCGAGCTCGCCCGCGCGCAGCTCGTTCACGAGCACGACTTTGTCGCGCGCGGGGTCGTACGCGAGCACCGCGACGGCATGACCGCGCTCCATGACCTCGAGCGTCAGGGTCGCGAAGCCGCCGCCGTGCTTCTCGGCCTCGATCTCGTAGCGCTTCACCTTCAGGAAG
This sequence comes from Burkholderiales bacterium, assembly GCA_036563785.1. Lineage (GTDB taxonomy): Bacteria > Pseudomonadota > Gammaproteobacteria > Acidiferrobacterales > Sulfurifustaceae > JACQFZ01. The sequence goes on from DATCLR010000112.1 coordinate 12,722, forward strand.
CCTTCGTAGAGCGGCGTCACCCGCTTGACCGATGCTCTGAGTCGACGCGTCGTCACGGCAAGCTCCTCGGTTTAGTAATTCGGAACAGTCCGGCGCGTACTTTACGCGCGCGATGCGGGCGTCGAGAAGGAATGCATGCCG
>DATCLR010000138.1:0-7395 GCA_036563785.1 Burkholderiales bacterium
CCGCGAGGAAGAGCACGAAGAGCACCGTGAGGCTGTAGGCATACGCGACCCGCCCGGCGAGATCGAACTCGAAGCGCCCGAGGAGCGGACCCATGACGACCCCCTGCAGACCGTCGGCGCCGCCGGTGACGCCGTCGAAGCGGTTCGCGAGCTCGAGCAGGATCAGCGACACGCCGAGCGTCACCATGAGCCGCGTGAGGTCGGTGCCGCGCAGCACGAGCGGGCTCGTCGCGAACCCGAGCAGCGCGGCGACGAGCGTGCCGACCGCGAGCCCCGCGAGCGGGTCGTCCACGGCGTGGATCGCGAAGAGCGCCGCGGCGTAGGCGCCGGCCCCGAAGAACGCGGCATGCCCGAGCGAGAGAATGCCGCCGTAGCCGAGGATCAGATCGAGCGAGACGGCGAAGAGCGCGAGAATCGCGATCTCGTTCAGGATCAGCGCGTGCTGCGGGAGCAGAAAATACGCCGCGACCGCCGCGCCCCACACGACGATTTCGAGCGGCCGCCAGCGCGCGGCGTGGATCAGCCGGAGGCGCACGGGCGTCGTGCTCATCAGCGCGCCGCCTCGCGCGCGAAGAGACCGTGCGGGCGCAGCATCAGCACAGCGATCATGACGCTGTAGATGATGAACGCGCCGAGCCCGGGCAGATAGTACTTCCCGGCGACGTCGGCGATGCCGAGGATGAGCGCCGCCGCGAGCGGCCCCGTCACGCCGGTCGTGCCGCCGACCGCGACGACGATCAGGAAGTACAGCATGAACTTGAGCGGGAACGTCGGATCGAGCCCGAGCAGCTCCGCCCCGAGCGCGCCGCCGAGCCCCGCGAGGCCGGAGCCGAACGCGAACGTGAAGAGGAAAATCCGGTTCACGTCGATGCCGAGCGCCGCCGCCGTCGGCCGGTCGTCCACCGCCGCGCGCAGCCGGCTGCCGAAGCGCGTGCGCACCACCACCCACTGCAGCGCCGCCGTGAGGATCGCGCACAGCACGATGATGAACAGCCGGTAGCGGCCGATGCCGACCCCCGCGACCTCGAAGCGCCCCTGCAGCGCCTCCGGCAGACGCACGAACTGCTGCTGCGAGCCGAAGAAGTAGTCGACGGCGGCGATCGAGACGAAGACGAGCCCGATCGAGAACAGCACCTGATCGAGGTGCGAGCGGTGGTACAGGCGCCGGTAGAGCGTCGGCTCGAGGAGAGCCCCGAGGAGCGCCGGTACGAGAAACGCGAGCGGCAGGCACAGGAGGAACGGCACGCCCGCCCGGTTCGTCAGGACCGCCGTGAGATAGCCGCCCGCCATGGCAAAAGCCCCATGCGCGAGGTTCGCGAAGTTCATGAGGCCGAGCGTAACCGCCAGGCCCACGGCGAGCACGAAGAGCAGCATGCCGTAGGCGACGCCGTCGAAGAGCAGTGTCAGCATAGGAATGCCCCGGCGCATCGCGCCGGGGCCCGACTATACGCTACGAACCGGACTTGCCCGGATCTTTCACCGCGGGGAAGGTGTGGAACTCCACGTTGTAGAGCTCGCCGTCCACACGCTCGACCTTGCGCATGTAGACGTTCTGCACCACGTCGCGCGTCTCGGGATCGATCGACATGGGCCCGCGCGGACTCTCCCATGCCATCCCCTTCATGGCGTTCACGAGCGCCTCGCCGTCGGTCGAGCCGTTGGTCTTCTTGAGCGCTTCGTAGATGAGATGCATCGCGTCGTAGCCGCCGACGCCGAAGAAGTTCGGCCGCATGCCGCTCGCCTTCTTGAACGCCGCGACGAACTCCTTGTTCTTGGCCGAGGGATGGGCCGCCGAGTAGTGATGCGACGTCACGACCCCGAGCGCCACGTCGCCCATGCTGTTCAGGATGTCGTCGTCCGTGACGTCGCCCGTGGCGATGAGGCGGATGCCGGACTTGGCGAGCCCGCGCTCGATGAACTGCTTCATGAAGATCGAGCCGACGCCGGACGGCACGAACACGAACACGGCGTCGGGCTTCGCGTCCGCGACGCGCTGCAGGAACGGCGCGAAGTCCGGGTTCTTGAGGGGCACGCGAAGCTCCGCGAGGATCTCGCCGCCCGCGGCCGTAAAGGTCTTCTTGAACGTCGTCTCGGCGTCGATACCGGGCGCGTAGTCGGTGACGAGCGTCACCACCTTCTTGATGCCGTTCTGCGCCGCCCATTCGGCCACCGGCACCGTCACCTGCGGCAGCGTGAAGCTCGTGCGCACGATGAAAGGCGACTTCTCGGTGATGATCGAGGTCGCGGCCGAGGTCACGATCATCGGCACCTTGGCCTTGGTGGCGATCGGCGCCGTCGCGAGCGCGAGCGGCGTCAGCCCGAAGCCCGCCAGGATGTGGACCTTCTCGTTGACGACGAGCTCCTGCGCGATCCGCCGGGTGGTGTCGGCGACGGCGGCGTCGTCCTTCACGATCAGCTCGATCTTCTTGCCGGCGACCGTATCGCCGTGCTGCTGCATGTAGAGCCGCACGCCCGCTTCGACCTGCCGGCCGGTGGAGGTGAAGGGGCCGGTCATGGGCAGGATCAGCCCGATCTTCACGGTGTCGGCGGCGGTGGCGACACCGGGTACGGACACGAGGCCCGCGATCAGGCAAGCCGTTACGACCGACAGAAGGCGTTTCAGCATCGCTTCCTCCTCTAATTCCGTCTTGCTTATGCCAGAAGCCGGCCGCCCCTCGCGAGCCGCGGCTCGTGGCGCTTCGCGCGTGTCGGCTTTGGGATGGCGAGCGCGCAGCAGCCATCCGAACGGCGCAGTGGTACAACACATCGGTGCGCCCGGCAAGGGGCAACGTGCCCCGCGCGGTGCGTATGCGCTGCCGCCGGTAACCGAACGTCGCGGCCTTGGGCCCGATCGAGGCGGCTACCGAAGGATCGGCAGGTCGGGTGGACGCGAGCTGATGCCGCCGCTGGCCTGCGCGGAGGCAGCCGGGGAAGCCCGTTTCCGCTCCCTAAGCGTCGGCACCGGATAAGGACGCGCGGGGCGGCCGCCCGCGCGCCCGTTCAGGGCCCCGCCCGAAGCGACGCGGCCGCTACCCGCCCTCGCTTCGTGCGCGGCGGATCAGATTCGCGCCCGGAACGAGCGCCATCGCGTTCTGGTCTCCGAGCGCGAGCTGCAGATTGCGATGCGCGATGCGCGCGTGCTCCTGCATGATCGCCTCGGCGCGCGCGCCCTGGCGCGCCTCGATCGCCTCGACCACGGCGCGGTGCTGCTCCTGCGCCACGATGAGGACGTCGCGGGCGGCGGGGAGCGTCGCCTGCGCCATGACGAAACCGTTCGGCGACGCGAAGGGTAGGCTCACGGCGCGCTCGATCTGCCGGCGCAGCACCTCGCTTCCCGCCGCATCGACGAGCAGCCGGTGGAAGCGGTCGTTGAGGGCCACGTACTCCGTGAAGCTCGCCATGGTGCGATCGCCCGGCGCAAGAACGGCATCGATGCGCGCGAGGCAGTCGCGAAGCTCCGCCATTATCGCCGCGCTCGCGCCGCGCTCGGCGGCGAAGCGCGCCGCGAGCCCTTCGAGCGTGCCGCGCAGCTCGATCGCGTCGTAGATCTCGGCTTCGGTGAAGGCGCGCACGGCGTAGCCGCGCCCCGCGGTCTCCTCGAGCAGCCCCTCTTCGCGCAGCCGCGCGAGCGCCGCGCGCACGGGCGTGCGCGAGACGCCGAGGCGCTCGACCAGACCGAGCTCGGAGATGCGTGCGCCCGGGACCAGCTCGCCGTCCAGGATCAGCTGGCGCAGACCGAGCAGCGCCTTGAGCGTTTGGGACGGAGCCGGCTCGCCGTTATCGCTCACGGTGCGCGCCTCGCAACGCGCGACCGGACGGATGGAACCCCCCGGCCGGCCGGCAAATCGGCAGACACGCGGCCGGAGCGCGACGTCGGAAGGAGGCCGGGTCCTGCGATCGGGCGAGCCGCGTGCATGAGAAACCTAATAAATGGTCAGGCAAGCGCCATTGTATACATGCGGCAGACGGCCGAGCAGTGCTCTTGCGTTTCGATCTTAGAAAATCCCGTCTCGTGCACCGCTCCCGCGCGGCGCGTCTTGGTCGCTCTGGCGCTGCTGTATACAATCGCCAGCTCAACGCGCTGCACCGCAACCGGGAGCGCAACCGAAGAGGCGAACCTGCATGGCCAAATACGTGCCGAGGCTGGACCTGGACCGCCTGGTCGCCATCGACGTCCACACGCACGCCGAAGTGTCGAGCCGCGCGCCGCGCGACCCCTGCTCGATCATCCTCGACGAAGCCAAAGCCAAGTACTTCAAGGAAAGCGCGCGCCCGACCATCCCCGAAGTGGCGCAGTACTACCGCGAGCGCAATATGGCGGCGGTGATCTTTCCGGTCGACACCGAGTCCGAGGCCGGCATCTGGCGGATAGCCAACGAAGAGGTGGCGGAGCTCGCCGCCGAGAACGCCGACGTTCTCATCCCGTTCGCGAGCATCGACCCGGCCAAGGGCAAGATGGGCGTGCGCGAAGCGCGGCGGCTCATCGAGGAGTACGGCGTGCGCGGCTTCAAGTTCCATCCGTCCGCGCAGGGCTTCTACCCGAACGACCGCAAGGCTTACCCGCTCTACGAGGTGATCGCCGCCGCGAAGCTCCCGGCGCTCTTTCACACCGGCCAGACCGGCATCGGCGCGGGACTGCCGGGCGGCGGCGGGGTGCGGCTCAAGTACTCGAACCCGATCTACATCGACGACGTGGCGGTCGATTTCCCCGACATGCCGATCGTGCTCGCGCACCCCTCGTTCCCGTGGCAGGACGAGGCGCTTTCCATCGCGACGCACAAGGCGCAGGTGTATATCGATCTCTCCGGCTGGTCGCCGAAGTACTTCCCGGCCAACCTGATTCAGTACGCGAACACCCTGCTCAAGCACAAGGTGATGTTCGGCACGGATTACCCGCTGCTCACCCCGGACCGGTGGCTCGCCGACTTCGAGAAGCTGCCGATCAAGCCGGAGGTGAAGCCGCTCATACTGAAGGAGAACGCGATCCGGTTGCTCGGGCTGCGGGACGCGAAGTGAGGGCCGACGATGCCGCGGGAGCACTCGACGACGATCGACGGGCGCCGCGGTGGCGCACCCCGGCTCGGCCCCGGCTCGGACGGGATCGCGGACACACGTCACGTGATCGAATGAGGGTACGCAGCCGTGACTAAAGCACCCCTCGCCAAGCTGAAGCTCCTGCCGGTCGACATCGAGGTCGAGCGCCTGCCGGGCGGCGGCATGATCCTGCGCTCGCGGCAGCCGCTCGGACCCTACCCGCGCCGCTTCACGGAAAAGCTCGCGCACTGGGCCGAGGCCGCGCCCGACCGCACCTTCCTCGCCGAACGCACCGCCGCGGGCGAATGGCGCCGCGTCACGTTCGCCGAAGCGTACCGGCTCGCGCGCAACATCGGGCAGGCGCTGCTCGAGCGCAGGCTTTCGCCCGAACGTCCGATCGCGATCCTCTCGCCGAACAGCATCGACATGGCGCTGCTCATGCTCGGCGCGCTGCACGTGGGCATACCGTACGCGCCGATCTCGGTCGCCTATGCGCTCATGTCGACCGACTACGGCAAGCTCCGGTACATCTTCGATCTGCTCGAGCCCGGCCTCGTGTACGTCGGCGACGGGCAGCGCTTCGCCCCGGCGCTGCGCGCCGTGGGGCTGCGCGGCGCGGAGCTCGTCGTCGGCGCGAACCCCGCCGAGGACCTGGCCGCGACGCCGTTCAGCGAGCTCACCGGCACGGCGGCGGGGCCCGCCGTCGAGCGCGCGTTCGAGCGCATCGAACCCGAGACGCTCGCGAAGATACTGTTCACGTCCGGCTCGACCGGCATGCCGAAGGGCGTGATCAACACGCACCGCATGCTCTGCTCCAACCAGCAGTCCTGGGCGCAGACCTATCCGTTCCTGGCGGACAAGCCCCCGGTCCTGGTCGACTGGCTGCCCTGGAACCACACCTTCGGCGGCAACAACAACTTCGGCAACACGTTGTGGCACGGCGGCACGCTCTACATCGACGAGGGCAAGCCGATGCCGGGGCTGGTCGAGAAGACCGTGGCGAACCTGAGAGAGGTCTCGCCCACGATCTATTACAACGTGCCGCGCGGCTACGACATGCTGGTGCCGCACCTCGAGCGCGACCCCGAGCTGCGCGACAACTTCTTCCGCCGCCTCGATTTCCTCTGTTTCGCGGGCGCGGCGCTGCCGACGCACCTGTGGGAGCGGCTCGACAAGCTCGCGACCGCGGCGCGCGGCGAGCGGGTGCTCATCGTGTCCGCCTGGGGCGCGACCGAAACGGCGCCCGGGGTGACGGCGGTGTATTTCGAGACCGACCGGCCGGCGACGATCGGCCTGCCGCAGCCCGGCACCGAGCTCAAGCTCGTGCCGAACGGCGACAAGCTCGAGATGCGCGTGCGCGGCGTGAACGTAACGCCCGGCTACTGGAAGCGCGAGGACCTGACGCGGGCCGCGTTCGACGAGGACGGCTTCTACTGCATCGGCGACGCCGGAAAGCTCACGGACCCGAACGACCCGAGCAAGGGCATCGAGTTCGACGGCCGCATCGCCGAGGACTTCAAGCTGCTCACCGGCACCTGGGTGCACGTGGGAAGCGTGCGGGTGAGCGCCATCGCGGCCGGCGCGCCCGTTATCCAGGACGTCGTCGTCACGGGGCCGAACCGCCCGGACATCGGGCTCCTCGTGTTCCCGAACGAAGCCGCCTGCCGCGCCCTCTGCCCGGACCTCGCGAACGCGCCGCTCGCGGAGGTCGTCGCCGACCCGCGCGTGCGCGCCCGCGTCGCGGCCGCGCTCGATCGGCTCGCGGCCGCCGCGACCGGCAGCACCAACCGCGTCGCGCGGGCGCTGATCCTCGCGGAGCCGCCCTCGATCGACGCGAACGAGATCACGGACAAGGGCTACATCAACCAGCGCGCCGTGCTCACGCGGCGCGCGGCGCTGGTCGAAAAGCTTTACGCCGAGCCGCTCGATCCGGACGTGATCGTGCCGGGCGGATCGACGCGGCCGGGGACGTGACGCCGCGGCGGCGCGCCCGAAGCGCCCGTTGGGCTTTCGACATCAAGCCCGGGCGGAATCGCGGCATCTAGAGCGCGCAGACAGAATGCTCCACCACCGATAGGAGAAGTTGTCATGGCCAAACGTACTGCTCCCCCATTTCGCGCCGACCACGTCGGCAGCTTCCTGCGTCCGCCCGAGCTCCTCGAAGCGCGCGAGAAGTACCAGAAGGGCGCGATTACGCGCGCCGAGCTTCGCGCCGCCGAGGACAAGGCGATCCGCGATATCGTCAAGTTCCAGGAAGACATCGGCATCAAGTCGATCACCGACGGCGAGTTCCGGCGCACGTACTTCCACATCGACTTCCTCGAGCAGCTCCAGGGCGTCGAGACGGCAGGCGGCTTGACC
>DATCLR010000146.1:0-3248 GCA_036563785.1 Burkholderiales bacterium
GCCCCATGCCGCCCTTGCTGAAATCGCTGAGAAATGAGGTGTCGCCGCTCGTCGTTACGGCCTGGCTCGTGGTGGTGTCTCCCGTGCCGGTGGTGGTGACATCGGTCGCGATAGCGTCGGACGCGAGGATGCTCTCCTCGAACTCGGCGATCGAACGCCGCCGGCGGCGCAGGTAGATGATGAGAATCAGGCCGCCGAGCAGCACCACCACGCCGCCCACGAGCGGCGCGAACGTGTTCTCGAGCAGGTCGTCGACGAGGCTGGCGAAGAAGCTTTTCTCTTCGACCGGAGGCGGCGGCGCCGGACGCTGGATCGGCCGGCGCGGCGGCGTCTTCACGGGCTGAGCGGGCGCCGCCTGAGCCTCTGGTTTCGCGGGCTCGGCCTGGGCCTTCGGCTCCGGCTTTGCCTCGGCCTGCGGCGGCGACGCATCGGCGGGCTTCGCCGTCTGCTGCGCCAGCGCCTGGCTCTCGATCTCGAGCAGGCGCTTCTCGTTCTTGAGCTGCTCGCGCACCTGACCCACTTTCTCGGCGAGCTCGCGGTGCTCGAGCTGCTTCGACTGCAGCGACTCCTCGAGCGTCGTCACGCGATCCGCGAGCGCCGTTTGCTCATGCTCCGCGGTCGCGGACTCGCTTTCCGCCGCCTTGTCGCTGCCCTGCTTCTGCTCCGCGTCGGGCGCCGCGCGCACGATGCGCAGCAGCTCCTGCTCGGCCGGCTGGGCTGCCGGGCGCGCATCCGTCTTCTCGGCGGCGGTCTGCGACGACGCCTCCTTCCCGCCCCCGTCGGCCGCGGGCGGCGCCGCGCTCTCGGCGACGGTCAGGGTCCGGCTGCGCTCCGCGAGCCTCAGCTTGTATTCGCGCCAAGCCGCGTACTGCGCGCGGAACTCGCGCCGGGCCTCGCTCGCAGGCATCGCTGCGACGTCGTCGCGCTCGGGAATCTTCAGCACTTTCCCGGCGTAGAGGTTGTTGACGTTGTTGCGGAAGAACGCGTCGGGGTTGTTGCGGAATATCGCGAGCATCACCTGCTCGAGCGTGAGCTGCCGGTCCGCGCGCACGCGCTCGGCGATGCTCCAAAGCGTATCGCCCGGGCGCACCGTGTATTCGATCGTGGTCGCCCAGTCGTGCGAGGCCGCCCTGGCCGCCGCCGGCGCCGTCTCCGCGGGCGGCGGCGTCGGCGCGATGACCGTCACTTCGCGCGGCTGGCCGGCGGGCACAGGCGGCGGAACGGTCTCGACCAACTGCATCGGCGGCTCGGGCAACGGCGCCGCGATGGGCGCGGAAGGCGCTGCGAGACGCGGTTCGCTCTCTGCCGCCGGCGCGGGAGGCGGCACGACCTCGACCCGACTCGGTTCGGATGCGTTCGGCGCCGGCGCGATCTGTGGCACCTCCGTCGGCGCCGGCGCGCCGGCCACGTAGTTCGGCGGGTCGATGAGCGCCGTGTACTCGCGCACCAGCCGACCGCCCGGCCACTCGAGCTGCAGCAACATGTGCAGGAACGGCTCTTCGATCGGCGCGTCGGTAGAAAGGTGCAGGTAGTAGCGCCCGTCCGGACGGCGGGCGATGTTGAACTTGATCCGCGAAAGGAGCGGGATGCGCTCGACGCCTGCGGCTTCGTAGTCGGCGCGCGATGCCAGCGAAACCTGAAGGCCGCGCAGCTCCGCGTCGGTGATCGACGTGATGTCGATCTCGGCATTGAGCGGCTCGTTCAGCGCCGACTTGACGTGCAGCTTCCCGAGCCCGAGCGCGAAACCGGCGAGCGGGGAAAGAGCGAGGACCGCACCCAAGGCCCAGCGAAGGACGGCTCGCGTAACTAACTGGCGGCGCATGGGTTTACCCGCGCGGCATTCGGCATGTGCTCCTCTGTTCCCCATGAGAGACCGCAGGTTGCGTAGGTATAATAGTAAGGGCCTTTACGAATCTCAACTAAATTGCCCGGAAATCAGCATTTTCGGGCGCGCTCGCCGGCCCCACTCGAGCGGCTCAAAATCAGCGACTTAGAGTTGGGAAGGAAGGGTCGACTTCCCGCGCGCCCGCCCCGCACTTCAAGCGCTCGCTAAGGAACCGAGCCGAACCCCCGCTCTCTCTTCGTATAGTCGTTGCCGGGGGAAACGGCAAATGGCGACGCGCACGCCGCGCGCCGCCGGCCGCCTCAGTGCTCGAGGAGGATGCGCAGCATGCGGCGCAGCGGCTCGGCCGCACCCCAGAGCAGCTGATCGCCGACCGTGAACGCGGCGAGATACTCGCCGCCCATCGGCAGCTTGCGCAGCCGCCCGACCGGCACGTCGAGCGTGCCGCTCACCGCTGCCGGGGTGAGGTGCTTCAACGTCGCCTCGCGCTCGTTCGGAATCACGCGCACCCAATCGTTCGCCGTCGCGAGCATCGCGTGAATCTCGTCGAGCGGAACGTCCTTCGTGAGCTTGATGGTGAGCGCCTGGCTGTGGCAGCGCATCGCGCCGACGCGCACGCAGATGCCATCGATCGGGATCGGCCGGTCGGAGCGCCCGAGAATCTTGTTCGCCTCGGCCATGCCCTTCCACTCCTCGCGGCTCTGCCCGTTGCCGAGATCCTTGTCGATCCATGGAAGCAGGTTTCCTGCGAGCGGCGCGCCGAAATTCTCCGTGGGGATCGCGGCGCCGCGCAGCGCGCCGGCGACGGCGCGATCGATGTCGAGGATCGCGGACGCCGGATCCTGCAGCAGCTTCTCGGCCGCGCCGTGGAGGACGCCCATCTGCGCGACGAGCTCGCGCATGTGCGGCGCACCCGCGCCCGAGGCAGCCTGATACGTCATGGCGGTCATCCACTCGACGAGCCCGTGCCTGAAGAGACCGGCGAGCGCCATCAGCATCAGCGACACGGTGCAGTTGCCACCGATGTAGTTCTTCACGCCGCGCGCGAGCGCGTTCTTGATCACGTCTAGATTCACCGGATCGAGGACGATGACGGCGTCGTCCTGCATGCGCAGCGCGGAAGCGGCGTCGATCCAGTAGCCGCCCCAGCCGGCGCGGCGCAGCTGCGGGTAAATCTCGTTCGTGTAATCGCCGCCCTGGCACGAAACGATGATGTCCATCGCCTCGAGCTCGGCGATGCTGCGTGCGTCCTTGAGCGGTGCGCCGCCGGCAAACGCCGGGCCCTTCCCGCCCGCCTGGGACGTCGAGAAGAAAACCGGCTCGATGAGGTCGAAATCGCGCTCGGCCTGCATGCGTTCCATCAGCACCGAGCCCACCATGCCGCGCCAGCCGACCAGCCCTACCC
>DATCLR010000167.1:0-22702 GCA_036563785.1 Burkholderiales bacterium
GTTCTCGCAGATGCGGTCCATGCGCAGCGGCAGCGTCTCGATCCCCTGCAGGATGAGAAACGCGTTGAACGGCGAAATGGCGGCACCGGTATTGCGCAGCAGCACCACGCGCGCGCGCCCGATGAAAGCGGCCGGCCCGAGGGCTTCGGTGTAGACGACGCCGTGGTAGGACACGTCGGGCTCGTTCAGGCGGCGGAAGCGCTGCTTGTGCTCCGCCCAGGGGAACTTGCCCGAATCGACGATCGCGCCGCCGATCGAGTTGCCGTGCCCGCCCATGTACTTCGTGAGCGAATGAATCACGATATCGGCGCCGTGCTCGAACGGACGCACGAGGTAGGGCGTCGGCACGGTATTGTCCACGATGAGCGGCACCCCGTGACGGTGCGCGATCTCGGCGAGCGCGGCGAAGTCGGTCACGTTGCCGAGCGGGTTCCCGATCGACTCGCAGTAGATCGCCTTGGTGCGCGCGTCGATCTGCTTCTCGAAGCTCGCGGGATCGCGGTAGTCGGCGAAGCGTACGGTGATGCCGATCTGCGGGAGCGTGTGCGCGAAGAGGTTGTAGGTGCCGCCGTAGAGCGTGCTCGAGGAAACGATGTTGTCGCCCGCCTCGGCGATCGTGAGGATCGTGTAGGTGATGGCGGCCTGACCGGAAGCGACCGCGAGCGCGCCCACGCCGCCTTCGAGCGCCGCCAGCCGCTGCTCGAGCACGTCCTGCGTCGGGTTCATGATGCGGGTATAGATGTTCCCCGGCACCTTGAGGTCGAAGAGGTCGGCGCCGTGCTGCGTGTTGTCGAAGGCGTAGGAAACGGTCTGGTAGATCGGCACGGCGACCGCTTTGGTCGTCGGCTCGGGGCTGTACCCCGCGTGTACGGCGAGTGTCTCGAACTTCATGCGTTGTACCCTGGTTCTGATCGGAAAAGAAATCTTTCGCCCGGACGGCGGGAGCGCGCTATTCTCCCCACTTCGGCAGGGCGCTTCATTTCCCTTTGATTATTTGCTTATTGCGGCGGGACCGGGCAGACGATTGACGGCCGAGCGCCGAACGCCTGAGCCGCAGGGTGTCCTCCGGCCGCATCGCGGATGCGCCCCCACCGGGCTCCCGCCCGGTCACCGCTTCGCCGATCCGGTACGGGCGGCACGCCGGGCGCACGGGAGGCGGGCCGCCCAGTGCCCGTGCACGAAGCGCGAAAGCGTACGGGATAAGGTCGACGCCGCGAACGAGGCGGGCGCCGCGCCGGGCGTCGTTCGGACTGACCCCTTACGCGCGCGGCGCAAGACCGGCCGGCGTTCTGGCGCCGACCGGGGGAGCGCTGCCGGAGCCGGCGCGGATGCCTACAATGTCCGGGCGCCGAACCGGGGAGGACACGCCATGAATCTGGCCCTGTTTCTCGCGCGCAGCGCCCGCGCCTTCCCGCGCGCGCCGGCCGTGGCGCTGGGCGAGGAGGTGCTCTACGACTACGGCGAGCTCGCACGCCGCGCGGGCGGCATCGCCGAGGCGCTGCGCGAACGCTTTCGTCTTGCGCCGGGAGACCGTGTCGCGCTCTATCTCGACAACCGCCCGGCGTATCTCGAAGCGCTCTACGGTATCTGGTGGGCCGGCCTCGCCGCCGTTCCGATCAATGCCAAGCTGCACGCGCGCGAGGCGGCGTACATTCTGCAAGCCTCGGAAGCGGCGCTCTGTTTCGTCGACGCCGCGCACGGTGCCGCGCTCGGCGCGCTCACCGAAGGCGCATCGTTGCCCCTGATCGACGTCGCCTCCCGCGATTACGCCGCGCTCCTCGCGCGCGGCGCGGGCGCTCCCGCGGAAGTCGAAGCCGATGCGCTCGCGTGGCTCTTCTACACCAGCGGCACGACCGGCCGGCCCAAGGGCGCCATGCTGTCGCACCGCAATTTCCTCGCCATGACGGCGTGCTACTTCATGGACGTGGACGACGTCGGCGCGGGCGACGCCACGCTCTACGCGGCGCCGATGTCGCACGGCGCGGGGTGCTACAACTTCGTGTTCATGCAGCGCGCGGCGCTGCACGTGGTGCCGCGTTCCGGCTTCGATCCGGCGGAGATCGTCGCGCTCGGCGCGCATCATGCGCGCACGCGCCGAGGCGTCTCGGAGACGGCGGGCCTGTGCATGTTTGCCGCTCCCACGATGGTGAAGCGGCTGGTCGAGCACGTGCGCACGGCCGGCGTCGAGCCGCGCGGGATCAAGACCATCGTCTACGGCGGCGGGCCGATGTATCTCGAGGACATCCGGCGGGCGCTCGACGTCATGGGCAACCGTTTCGTGCAGATCTACGGGCAGGGCGAATCGCCCATGACGATCACCGCGCTTTCGCGGCGCCACCTCTGGGACCGGGAGCATCCGCGGTGGGAAGCGCGCGCCGCCTCCGTCGGGACGGCGCAGTCGCTCGTCGAAGTGCACGTCGTCGACCCCGACGGACGTCCGGTGCCGGTCGGCGAAACGGGCGAGGTCGTCGTGCGCGGACCGTCGGTGATGCGCGGCTACTGGCGCGATTCGGACGCCACCACTAGGGCGCTGCGGGGCGGCTGGCTCTGGACCGGCGACCTCGGGGCGCTCGACGAGGACGGCTTCCTCACGCTCAAGGACCGCTCGAAGGATCTCATCATCTCGGGAGGCGCGAACGTCTATCCGCGCGAAGTAGAGGAGGTGCTGCTCAAGCATCCCAAGGTGCGCGAGGTATCGGTCGTCGGGCGCAAGGATCCCGAATGGGGCGAAGTCGCGGTCGCGTTCGTGGTCGGCGAGGGCGTGACCCCGCAGGAGCTCGATGCGCTCTGCCTCGAGCACATCGCGCGCTTCAAGCGCCCGAAGGAGTACCGCTTCATCGATGCACTGCCGAAGAACAACTACGGGAAGGTGCTGAAGACGGCGTTGCGGGAGATGCTCGCGCAGGACGGTGCGTCGGCGCCGCAGGGAAGCGCGGCCGATCCGGCGGGCGAGGCGCGCGTCTAGGCGTCGGGAATCAGCGCGTCCCGGCCGTGCGCGCCTTGCGCGCCTCGATTCGTCGCAGCACCTCGCGCTTCTCCTCGGCCGTGTAGCTCGACCAGCCCGCAATCTCCGCGAGCGTGCGGAAACAGCCGCGGCACAGCCCGGTTCCCGGATCGAGCGCGCAGACCCGCGTGCAGGGGGAAGGAGGTTCGGGTGCCGCCGTCATCGGCTGCCGTTCTCCGAGGCCCGCGCAGGATCAGGATCGCGCGAGCCCGAGCGCCTCGGCGAGGAGCTCGTAGGACCGCCGGCGCGGCTCGGGGTCGTAGGTCCAGGTGACGACGACGATCTCGTCGAGCTGGAAGCGGCGCGCGAGCTCGTGCAGGCGCTCCGCCACCTGCTCGGCGGTGCCGACGATGGCGCGGCGGCGGAGCTTCTCGATGATCGCGCGTTCGGCATCGGTGTACGGATAGGCGGCCGCCTCCTCCGGAGACACGAGCGGGGAGCGAATGCCTTTCTCGAAGCCGATTCGCCAGAACTCGCGCGTCATGAGGAGTCGGCGGGCTTCGGCTTCGGTTTCGGCGGCGAGCGCCCACACGCAGATCGTCGCGATCGGTTCGGGGTAGCGCGCGCTCGGCCGATAGTTCGAGCGGTAGAGCGTAAGCGCCTCTTCGGTGCCGCGGCCCTCGCTGAAGAAGTACGCGTAGGCGTAGGGCAGGCCGAAGTAGGCGGCGAGGCGCGCGCCATAGTCGGAGCTGCCGAGGATCCAGAGATCCGGGCTCGTGGGGCCGAGCGGATGGGCCTTGACGGCCGCGAACGGATGACCCGACGGGAGCGGCGCGCCCGTCACCCAGCAGTACAGATCGCGCACCTGCTGCGGAAACAGGTCGACCGCGTTCGCCGCGTCGGGATTGAGCGCGAGCGCTGTGAGCTGGTCGGAGCCCGGCGCGCGGCCCACGCCGAGATCGATGCGGCCGGGGGCAATGGCTTCTAGCATGCGGAACTGCTCGGCGACCTTGAGCGCCGAATAGTGCGGCAGCATCACCCCGGCGCTGCCGACGCGGATCCGCTTCGTGGTCGCAGCGATCGCGGCTACGAGGATTTCCGGTGCGGTGCCGACGATGCTGTCGTTGTTGTGGTGCTCCGACACCCAGAAGCGGTGGTAGCCGAGGCGATCGCAGAGCGCGGCGAGCGCGAGCGTTTCGCGAATGGCCTCGTCCTGACCGCGGCCTTTGGACGCGGTGGACTGATCGAGCACGGACAGCTTCATGGAGGCGACTGCTTGAATGGGAGCGCGGCGCGCTGCGCGAGCCGCAGCAGCAGCGCGGCGACCGCGCAGGACGACCATACCCACGTGAGCTCCGAGAGTATCACGTCGAGGCCGCGCGGCGACAAGAAGCGGCGCAGGCCGATCGGCGAAACCTCGATGACCTGGATGGGCGCAAAGTAACGGACCTCCGACCAGGGCCAGAGAAAGGCAATGCCGGAGCCGCCTGTCGTCAGCGCATCGAGCGCACCGTGCGAGGCGGTCGACAGAAACAGGAATGCCGCCGTGCGAAGGTGCGTGCTGCCGAGCGTGCGATGAAAGAGCGCGCCGAGGAAGCCGACGGCGGCGGCGAACGCGAGCGAGTGCGTGAAGCCGCGATGCCCGAACACGCTGCCGTAAGGCACGCCGAACGCGAAAGCGACCACGTCGATATCGGGGAGAATCGAGGCGGCGACTCCCGCCGCGAGGAGCGGGGAAGAAATCGCGTTGCGTCCGAGGCCGACAGCGAGCGCGAGCGGTACCGCAGGATGCGTAAAGATCGTGGGCATACGCAGACCGATTATAGAAGCCCGATTCGAGTCGTTGATCGAGCGAGCGTGAACGCCGCGAGCGCGTTCGCGATCGCATTAAGCGCATGAAGAGCGTGGTCTCTTTTGGCGCAGGGTTTCCCTGTTGCTGCGCTAGAGCATTTCCCCGACATTGCTAGAATACGTCGGCCGCTGCGCCGAACGCTTCGAGGAAAACGCCGCCCGAGCATCGCTCGGCGCGCAGGATAAGCCGGCGAGCGCACCGTGCCGGCCCACGGGCTCGGCATTTCCACGATCCGATGACGCGTACGATTGCCACCGACGGCGCGCTCGCCGATGCCGAGCCTCTGCTCGCTGCAGTTCTGGACGTCCTGCGGGCGCGCACCGGCTGCGACTTCTCGCGCTACCGTCCCGCCACCGTACAGCGGCGCGTGCGCAACCGGATGATCTCGCTCGGCCTCGCGACGCTGCGCGAGTACCTCGCGCGGCTCGAGACCGTCGAGGACGAGGCGGCGCACCTGCTCGCGCGCCTCACGATCAAGGTCAGCCGGTTTTACCGCAATGCCGCAACCTTCGAAGCGTTGCGCCGCCACGTGATTCCCGAGGCGGCCCGCCGGCGGGCCGGGGCGCCGCTGCGCATCTGGAGCGCAGGCTGCGGTAACGGCGAGGAAGCGTACAGTCTTGCGATGCTGCTCGAGGAAGCGGCGGTTCCGGGTTGGGTCGACGCGAGCGATGTCGATCCGATGGCGCTGGCAACCGCCATCGCCGGCCTGTATCCGGCGGAAGCCTGCCGGGAGCTGCCGCCGGAGCTCGCGGCGCGCTATCTCGAGCGCCGCTGCGTGCGCGGACGCGAGCGCTGTGCCGTGCGGCCGGTGCTGCGCCGCCGCGTTCGGTTCGTCCGCCACGATCTGACGAGCGGCGCGCCGCCGCCGGGCGGCGGCGCGTTCGATCTCGTCTGCTGCCGCAATGTGCTCATCTATCTCGATCGCAGCACGCAGCAGCAGGTGCTCGGGCGCCTGCGCCGCGCGCTCGCCCCCGACGGCTTCCTCTGTCTCGGCGAGGCCGAGTTCCCGTCGGGGCTCCCGGGCGCGCCGCTCGAGCCGTTCGGTCCGAGAACGTTCATCTATCGCGAGGCGGCCCGCTGTCGGGAAGGAGACGGCACATGAAACAACGATTCGACCTCAGCGTCGGCCAGCGCCTGGCGCTCGGCTTCGTCGTGGTAGTGCTGGTGCTCGCCGTGTTCGTCGCCATCCTCTCGAGCTGGCATCGCCACAGCATCGCCGTGCAGGAAGAGGTCGAAGGTCGCATACTTCCGTTTGTCGAGAGCATCCATGCCGTCGAACGGGCGTTGCTCGGAGTCAGTGTCGCGACGCGCACCTACCTGCTGAGCCCGGAAAAGGACACGCTGGAACGCTACCGGCGCGCGGTCGAACGTGCGACCGCCGCCGTCCGGCGGCTCGCGGAACACCCGAAGGACGCGCAGACTGCGGCGCGGTTCGCCGACGTCGCGCCGACCATCGAACGCTTCCTGCTCGAAGCCGAACAGCTCATCGCGCGGCGCGAGCGCGGACCCCTGACCGCGGCGGACGAGGAGGCGATGACGGTCGCGCGCAGCGTGGCGGTGGCGGGACTCGAAGCGCTGGCGGACGCGCAGGATCAGGAGCTGCGCACGGCGCTGATGGCCATGGCCGACGCGCGAAAGGTGATCTCCGAGGGACTGCTCGGCGCATCCCTGCTCACTGCGCTGCTCCTGGTGGTGACCGGCTACCTCACCGTGCGCTCGGTGCAGCGTCCGACGCGGCAGCTGATGCGCGTCGCCGCGGCGCTCGAAGCGGGCGACTGGCGGCCCGCGCTCGCCTGGGCGCCGCCTCCCGAGAGCGCGGGCGGAACGCAGGCGCACGCGCACGCGAGGAACGAGATCGTGCGCCTGGGGCGTGCGTTCGGCGCCGCCGCGCGCGCGCTCGAGAGTCGGGAGCGGCGGCTGCGCGCCAAGCGCGAAGTCGCGGCGGCGGCGGCGAGCAGCCTGAAGCGCGAGGAGCTCGCGCACGCGGTGCTCGCGGCGATCGCGGCGTACGCGCACGCGGAAGTCGGTGTCGTGTACTGGCGCGACAAGGAATCCGGTCGGCTCGTTCCGATCGCGCGCCTCGGCATCCACGGCGAGGCGCAGCCGGTCCCGATCGGCGAAGGCGTGCCCGGGCGGGCGGCCGAGGAAGGGCGTCCGGTCGTGCTGCGCGGCATTCCCCGCGATACACCGTTCTTGGTGCGCCTCGGCTACGACGAGGCGCCGCCGCGGACCGTCGCGGCGTATCCGGTGACGTTCGGCGGCGAGCAGCTCGGCGTCGTGCTGCTCGCGTCGCTGCGCGATCTGGACGAGGAGACGCTGTCGTTCGTGCGCTCGGCGGCGCTGCAGCTCGGGATCGGCCTGGAGAACGCGCACATGCACGAGGAAGCGCAGCGCCTGCTCGCCGAGGTGCGCGAGCGCAACGAGCGCATCCAGGCGCAGAACGAGGAGCTGCAGGCGCAGAACGAGGAGATCCAGGCGCAAAGCGAGGAAATACAGGCGCAAAGCGAGGAGATCCAGGCCCAGAACGAGGAGCTCAAGCGGCACGCCGAAGAGCTGCAGGTGCAGGCACGCAATCTTGCGGAGGCGGGGCGGCGCCAGAGCGAATTCCTGGGCGTTCTCGCGCACGAGCTGCGCAATCCGCTCGCGGCGATCACCAACAGCCTCGTCATTGCCAAGCGCACGCCGGCCGGCTCGGAGCAATCCCTGCGCGCGCAGGCGGTGATCGAGCGGCAGGCGCAGCAGCTGATCCGGCTCATCGACGATCTGCTCGACCTCACGCGCATCTCCCAGGGCCGCATCCGCATCCAGCGCGAGCGGATCGACCTGAACGAGGTGGTGCGCGCCTGCATCGAGGATCAGACCGCGGCGTTCGACGGCGAGGAGCCGGTGATCGAGCTCGACTTGCCGGAGGAGGAAGTCGTCGTCGAGGGCGACCGCGCGCGTCTCTGCCAGGTGCTCGGCAACCTGCTGCACAACGCGATCAAGTTCACCGATCCCGACGGCTGGATCCGCGTCGCCGTGCGTCCGGATGCGCGCGCCGGGCGCGTGGCGGTGCACGTCATCGACACCGGCATCGGCATCGATCCGGAATTCCTGCCGCAGCTCTTCCGGCCATTCAACCAG
Organism: Burkholderiales bacterium; assembly: GCA_036563785.1. Lineage (GTDB taxonomy): Bacteria > Pseudomonadota > Gammaproteobacteria > Acidiferrobacterales > Sulfurifustaceae > JACQFZ01. Next base: position 7,920 of record DATCLR010000167.1, read on the forward strand.
GGTCCCGCCGGCGCGCACCGCAGCGGCGCCGGGCTCGGCCTCGGGCTGGCGCTGGTGAAAGAGCTCACCGAGCTGCACGGCGGCAGCGTGGAGGCGCGCAGCGCCGGCGAGGGCAAGGGCGCCGAGTTTATCGTGCGTCTGCCGCTGCTGCAGGCGCCGGCCGAGCACCCGGCGCCGACGGAGACATCCGTGCGGGCGCGCCGCGTGCTCCTCGTCGAGGACAACGTCGACGTCGCCTATACGCTGCGTGATCTGCTCGAGCTCGAAGGGCATCGGGTCGAGGTGGCGCACTCGGGACGCGAGGCGCTCGAGCGCGCGCGCGCGTTCCTGCCGGACGTCGTGCTCTGCGACATCGGTCTGCCCGGCATGGACGGCTACGAAGTGGCGCAGCGGCTGCGCGAGGAGCGGGGAGCGGAGGCGCCGCTCCTGGTCGCGCTCACGGGTTTCGCCTCGAACATCGACAAGGAGCGCGCGGCGCGGGCGGGCTTCGATCATCACCTAGCGAAGCCGCCCTCGATCGAGCGACTACGCGATCTGATCGGCGCGCTCGCCTAGCGCCCGCTCGGCCCCGACCGAGGACGGGGCGACGCTCCGGCAGCGCTCGCGGTGCTCGGGTGAACGCTTTAGGGAACATCCGGCGAAGCGAGCGCGGCTCGCCGGGCGTAAATTGGACGGCGCAGGCATCGGAGAGGGAACTCCGGGGTGCACCCAACGGCGGCTCGCGCGTGGATCTCGTGGACGCTGGCGCTCGCAGCGTCGGCTGCGGCCGTGGAGTTGCCGACGCTGGCGCCCGAGACGACCGGAGCGGGCGCATCTCGCGTCCCCGATGGTTCCGCCGACGAGCGGCTCGAGCCGCGCGGGCTCGTCCCCTTCGGCGAATTCGATGCGGCGGCATGGCGCCGTGGTCGACTGTATTTCGACGGTCTCGGTCCGCTCGACTACCGGCTGAGCGGCCGCCGGCTGAAGGGGAGCTTCCGCTGGCTCGGCGCCGACGCCACCGCGACTTACGAGTGGGACGGCGACCATCGCCTGGAGCTCGCGTGGCCGGCGTCGCACGGAACCGTGCGGCTCGTGTACGCGGATGAGGATACGGGCCCCCGGCTGCGGCTCGAGTTCGTCTACGGCTTCGATCCCGGCATTCTTCCCGACGGCGAACGATTCGACCTCGGCGACCTGCGCGACGCCCTTGCCCACTAGTTGCTTACCGCCGCCTCGACTGGAACCATAGCGCCGGGCAAGCATCGCCGATCGAGGTTGCGACCGTGGCTGCACGCTTCTTCCCCGGCTGGATCGTGGTCGGCGCCGCGTTCCTCGCGATGTTCGTCGCGTTCGGCGCCATGTACGGGTTCGCCGCATTCTTCCGCGAGCTCGAGCGCGAATTCGCGGCGAGCCGCGCCGATGTTTCGCTCGTCTTCTCGCTCAGCGGATTTCTCTACTTCGCGATCGGCGCACTGACCGGCAGCCTCGCGGACCGCTACGGGCCGCGGCTCGTCGTCGGCGCCGGCATGGCGCTCATCGCGGCCGGCATGTTCCTGGCGTCCCGCGCCGACACGCTGCAGGCCGTCTACCTCACCTACGGCATCGGCGTCGGGCTCGGCGTCGGCTTCGTATACGTGCCGGCGATCGGTACGGTGCAGCGCTGGTTCGAGCGCCGCCGCGGCCTCGCGTCCGGCATCGCCGTCGCCGGAATCGGCGTCGGAACGCTCGTCGTGCCGCCGCTGGCCGGATGGCTGATCGGTCTGGCGGGCTGGCGCAACGCCTACGTGATCCTCGCCGTCGCCTCGCTCCTTCTGGGGCTCGTCGCGGCGGCGCTGCTCGATCACTCGCCCGAGCGGCGCGGCCTGCACCGCGACGGCATTCCTCCCGCCGACTCCGCGGCGGCGCCGGCGGCGTTCGGATTGAGCGTCGCCGAGGCGCTGCGCAGCCGTCCGTTCTGGCTGCTGTACGCGGCGGGAGCGGCGACGTCGTTCGGAATCTTCATTCCGTTCGTGCACCTCGCGCCGTACGCCGTCGATCGGGGCCTGTCCGAGGCGTTCGGCGTCGTGCTCGTCGGCCTGATCGGCGTCGGCAGCGTGGTCGGCCGCTTCGCGCTCGGCGGCACCGCGGACCGCATCGGGCGGCGCTTCGCCACCGGGCTCATGTTCGCGGGCATGGCGTGCATGCTGTTCCTGTGGCTCCTGGCCACCGGGCCGGTGCTGCTCGTCGTGTTCGCGCTCCTCTTCGGTACCTTCTACGGCGGCTTCGTCGCGCTCATTCCGGCCTTGACGGCCGACTACTTCGGCGGGCGCAGCGTCGCCGGGATCATCGGATTCCTTTATACGAGCGTGGCGTTCGGGACGCTGTTCGGGCCGACGCTCGCGGGCCTCGCGTTCGACGTCACCGGCTCCTACACGGCGCCGATCGTGGGCGGCGCCGTGGCGAACCTGGCGGCGGTGCTGTGCCTCCGGGCGATCGCGGATCCGGCGCGCTTCCGCGCCCTCGTCGCGGCGCGCGCCTGATCGGGCTCGCCGCGCCGTTCTCGAGGCCCTCGGCGACACCGGAGGGACGCACCACCGTCCCGCGCAATCAGCCGTACAGCCGAAGAAAATCCGGAGGTATGTCGCCGTTCTTGCGGCCGGCGATCGCGAAGTAGTAGAGCGGTTCGCCTTCCATGGAATAACGGTGGCGATAACGCTCGAGGTGATACAGGTCCAGGTACTCGGAGAAGATCAGCTCGCGCATCATGCGCGAAAAGCCGGAGGTGTCGCGCGTATCGAGAAAGGTTTCCTTGATGTTGAACGCGACCCAGCCCTGCGAGTTGATGATGTTGAAGGCTTCCAGGAACGCCCGCGGCGGAATGTCACCGAAGCCGAGTGCCGCGACCGTGGTGAGGCAGTCGAGCGACCACGACGCGATTTCCTCGCGCTGCGAATCCGAGAGCGCGCAGAAGTCGGCGACGTAATAGGCGTCGTAGATGCCGGGCCGGTCGCGCTCGGTGGCATCGCGCGCCTCCGGAAGGATGTCGACCCCGACCAGACGAGCCACGCCGTACTTCTTGAGCGCCTCGCCCATCATGCCGTTCCCCGCGCCGAAGTCGAGCACGCGCAGCTCGGTGAGATTCTGCTGCGACTGCGCCACCGCGGAGCGGAGGATATCGGCCACCTTCTGCGGCGACTGGCACTTCAGTCGATCGTAAAACAGCTGCTCGTACAGGCCCGGGCGCTTGTAGAGCTCGTCGTAGTCGTGGAAGCGGATCCGGCGTTTTCCGTCGGATTCCAGCAGGTAGAAGTACACCTCGTCCTGGCCGAGGTTTCTCGTTTCCGCCGCGGGAAACTGGATGCGATAGCGTGTCTGCATCAGGCATCTCCCATTGTTTGTCTTGATCTCGGTGCGTGAACCGACGGCGGTGCCGCCGCGGGCGCACCCGAAACGAGGCGTGGGCGAAAGCGCGAGGGGCCAAACCTATTGGCTTCCGCGGGTCGAGTCAAACCCGGGCTCGCGCCGCACTTGACAGCGGAGCGACTCTTCGTTCGGAGCGGGGCGCGTCAGAGGCGCGTCGTTTCCCTCGACATCGGTGCCTGCGGCCCTTATGCTGATGCGTTTCTTTCATCCGGCCTGCCCAAAGGACCACACATGCCCATACTCACGCGCGTCGTCGCCGGACTCCTCCTCGTGTACGCGGCTGCAGCCGCGGGCGCGGAACCGAAAACGGAGGAGCAAAAAACACTGTACGCGATCGGTCTCGCGATCAGTCAGAGCCTCGGAGGCTTCAGCTTGAGTTCCGAGGAGCTCGAGATGGTTCAGGAAGGGATGCGCGACGGCGTGCTCAACCGCGAGCCCAAGGTCGAGCTCGAGAGCTACGGTCCGAAGATCCAGGAGCTGCAGCGCACGCGGCTCGCGGCGGCGGCCGAGCGCGAGAAGAAGGCGGGCAGGACTTACATCGAGAAGGCGGCGGCCCAGAAGGGTGCGACCCGGACCGCCTCGGGCGCGGTCTACGTGCCGCTCAAGGCCGGACGCGGTCCGGCGCCGAAGGCGACCGATACCGTCAAGGTCCATTACGAAGGCGCGCTCACGAGCGGCAAGGTGTTCGACAGCTCCATCAAGCGCGGCGAGCCGGTCTCCTTCGGGCTCGATCAGGTGATCCCGTGCTGGACCGAGGGGCTGCAGCTCATGAAGGTCGGCGGCAAGGGGCGGCTCGTCTGTCCTTCGGACCTGGCTTACGGCGACCGCGGCCGCCCGCCGCAGATTCCCCCGGGCGCCACGCTCGTGTTCGAGGTCGAGTTGCTCGAGATCGTGAAGCAGTAGCACGCGAGCCGGCGCGCGCCGCGCCTTGCCGCTTCAGTCGGTGCGCGCGACGGCGTGCCGGCGCGGCTGCAGGCGCGGAGCGAGGAACGCGACCGCCGCCGCCGTCGCGCTGACCGTACCGAGGCTCCCGAACGCGAATCCCCAGGCGCGCACGCTCGTGTTCCCGCCGGCGAAATCGAGCACGGCGCCGAACACGAGCGGCCCGAGCATTCCGCCGCCGAAGCCGAGGAAGGAGTAGATCGCCATGGTGGCGCCGCGCAGATTCGCGTTCGCTTCCGCGATGACGCCGTTCGTAAGCGCGGCGGAATCGGCCATGACGAGCACCACGTAGATCGCGAGCGCCGCCACGACGGCGTACCAGGGCAACGGCGCGAGGAACCCGACGACCCAGGCCGCGAGCGCCGAGAGCGTCATCGCCGCGAGGATCAGCCGGCGGCGGTCGTAGCGCATGGCGACCTCGTTGCCGACGATGCTGCTCAGGATGCCGAGCGGCGTCACCGCGGCAGCGATCCACGCCGCACCAATGGGCAGCGGCGCGTCCGGGGGCTGGAGCGTCGCCGCGAACGCGAGAAACGCGACCAGCCACGAGCGCATGCCGAACAGCTCCCAGCAGTGTGCCGCGTAACCGAGGATGTAGCCCGTGACGGCGCGACTGCGGAACACGGGACGGAAGTCGAGCAGGTGGGGGCGTGCTTCGGCGCGCGACACCCTGGACGGCGGCAGCGCGAGCCGCACGAGGGCGCCGGCGGCGAGCGGACCGCACGCCGCGACGAGGAACGCCGCGCGCCAGCCGAGCGCGGGCTCTACCAGACCCACCAGCGCGAGCGATACTGTCAGCCCTACGCCGAACGTCGAGGTGTAGAACGCCACGTAGCGGGCTCTGAGCGGATGGTTTTCGAGCAGATCGGAGAGCAGCTTGAGGCCGGGCATGTACGTGCCGGCCAGTCCGGCCCCGATCAGCGCGTGGAACAGGATCCCCGAGCGCGCGCCCGCGGCGAGAAAGGCGAAGCCGAGGCTGCCCGCCGCGCCCAGGGCGCAGGAGAATGCGTACACGCGCCGCGCGTCTATGCGGTCGGTCAGGCCGGTGAGCACCGGCACGGCCGCCATGTAGCCGCCGAAGAACATTCCGCTGATCAGCCCGGCCTCCGAGTTGGAGAGCCGCCATTCCGGAAGCAGGACCGGGATCAGGGCCGGGAACGTGGCGAACGTCGTCATGCTGAGCGCCTCGGCGAGGCAGAGCAGCAGGACGACGCGGCCGGCGGACACGGGCGGTCGCTTAGCCCGAGGGTTCCTCGGCGGGCCGGCGCGCGTCGGCATAGCGCGGCAGGCCGTCGGCGAGGCGCACCCAGGACAGCTGGCTGCTCGTGTGTACGTGGTCGCCGGGCGGGACGGCCTCGGGATCGTCGAGGGTGCAGGTGGTGATATCGACCGATTGCGGGGCGTGCGTAGCACGGAACGTGAGCGGCGAGCCGCAGCGCGGGCAGAACTCCCGCCGGGCGTGATCGGAGGAGCGAAAGCTCGCGGGGATACCGGCAGTAATGGCAAACTCGCGTTCCGCGACCGTGAACCACGCGACGAAGGGAGCGCCGCTCACGCGGCGGCATATCGAGCAATGACAGTTCGTCCGGTCGCGCGTGGTGCCGGTCACCCGGTAGCGAACATAACCGCAGAAACAACCGCCCGTGAGCATCGAATCACCCTCGTCGAGAAGCGCCCGGCGCGCGGACGGCCGGGCGTGCTCGCCGAATTATAAGAAAGAGTAACCATGGCGCTCAGCGCGGAGCGCAAGCCGCTCGCGATGCGCAAGCTTTCGCGTGCGTTCTACAACCGCGATACGGTGGTCGTGGCGCAGGCGCTGCTCGGCAAGCACCTGGTGCACGTGGTCGACGGCGTGCGCCGGATCGGCCGCATCGTCGAGGTCGAGGCCTATCTCGGCCCGCACGATCTCGCCGCGCATTCGTCGCGCGGGCTCACCCCGCGGACCAGGGTGATGTTCGGGCCGCCGGGACATGCCTACGTGTACCTGATCTACGGGATGCACTGGTGCATGAACGTGGTGACGCAGCGCGAGGGCACCGGCTCGGCGGTGCTGCTGCGCGCGATCGAGCCGGTGCAGAACGTCGAGGGCCGTACCCAGGGGCCGGGCCTGCTTTGCCGCGCGCTCGGGATCGACGGGCGCCACAACGGCCACGATCTCCTGAGCGACGATCTCTACATCGCCGCGCCGCCCGCACGCGAGCGCTTCGCGATCGTGCGGCGCCCGCGCATCGGCGTCGACTACGCGGGCCATTGGGCCCGGCGGCTGCTCAGGTTTTACATCAAGGGCAACCCCTACGTCTCGAAGCCGTGACCCGGCGTCGACGCCGCGCCGGCCGAACCGTGAGGCACGGCGCCGAAAGCGGTCCCGGGCGCGCTAGCTCGTGATGTAGCGCGTCAGCTGCTCTACCAGCGCTTCCTTCTCTTCCAGCATGAGCGCCGCGAGGTCCCGCAGGGAGACGATGCCGACGAACTCCTCGCCCTCGTAGACCAGCAGGTGGCGGCAGCGGTGCTTGCGCATGAGCTCGAGACAATGCTCGATGCTGTCGCCCGGCGCGGCGCGCACGAGCTGCGTGCGCATGACCTCCTTGAGGGGCGTTCCCGCCGGATCGCGTCCCTGCGCCACCACGCGCATCAGATCGCGTTCCGTGAAGATGCCGTTGACGTGCCCGCCGCCGTCGACGACGACGGAACCGATGTACCGTTCGACCATGAGCTGCGCGGCGTCGAGCACCGTGCGGTCCTGGTCGATGACGGCGACGTTGCGGGCGATCTTGGGGGCGATGGGGGTCATGGCGGCGGCTCTCGTGGTCGCTGGGGGAGACGGGCGAGCGCGGTGCGAAGCAGCGCCTTCCGTGCTTCGTGTTCGTGGCGCTGCGCTCGCATTCCCTTGCCCTCGCGCGGTTCGCCGGTCCGGTTACTCGACGCGCTCGTGCGGATCGCGGCGGGGTATGCCGAGCCGTGCGAGTGTGACGGCGATGTCGGCGGCGGACGTCGCCGGGTTGACGTTGCGGTCGATAGCGGCGATGCGTCCGTCGAGGCCGATATAGAAGGTCTGCCGGCTCGCGACGCCCGCGGCGTTGAGGACGCCGTAGGCGCGTGCGGTCGCTCTCGTGGCGTCGCTGAGGAGCGGAAAGTCGGCACCCTGCGCGAGGCCGAAGCTCTTGTTGGTTTCGAGCGGATCGACGCTCGCCATGAAGTAGGCGACGCGGAACTGCTTGATCAGGTGGCCGTTCTCCGCGAGCGACCTGCACTCGACGGTGCAGCCCGAAGTGAAAGCCTTGGGGAACCAGGCGAGCACCACGGCCTGGCGGCCGCGGAAATCCGAGAGGCGGTAAGTCTTGCCGTCGGTCCCGGGAAGCGCGAAGTCCGGCGCCATGTCGCCGACCTCGAGCTCCGCGGCGGAAATACCGGCACTGAAGGCAAGGGCACCGAGCAGCAGGGTCCACGCGCGCATCGCGTGTCTCCGGGTAGAGGAACGCGATGTCATTTTACGCGCGTCGCCGCGCGGCGGAAGCCGCGGCGGCGGGCACGGCCTCAGGGCGCGGATTCCGCGGCTGCGGTGCCGGTGCGGCGGCTTTGGCGGCCTTCGACGGCGAACCACACCCAGGCGAGCAGCTGCAGCGCGGCGACGATGGCGATCGCGGCGCGGTAGGCGGGAGCGGCCGCCCAGTCGGCGGCGGTGAAGCCGTCGATCGCGAGCCCGATCCCCCATTGCAGCCCGAAAGCGCCCGCAAACGCCATCAGGTTGATCGCAGTGCTGACACGCCCGAAGAGCTGCGGCGCGAAGTGCGCGCCGAGTGCGACGTACATGAGCGTCACCGGCCCGGAGAAAAAGGCGTACACGAGCCACCCGACGAGCGGGTGCCCGAGGCCGATCACGGAAGCGAGCAGGGCGAGCCACGCCACACCGAGGCTCACGGCGATCAGCGTCGCCGGCTGGATGCCGCGGCGCACCAGACCCGTGGAGAAGGCGGCGATCGCGAAGTGGCTCGCGAGCTGCATGACGCCCACCGCGAAGAGGTACTGCGCGGCGGCTTCGCGGCTGAGCCCGTCCACGTTCATGAACCAGGGGACGATCCACAGTCCCTGGATCGCCATGAAGCCGCCGGAGAAAAGCAGCGTCATCGGCGCGTAGCGCCAGAACGCGCGACTCGCGAAGATGTGCGCCACGCCGCGCAGCTGTTCGCCGAAGGAGGAGCGCTGCACCCCATCCTGGCGCTCGGGCACCGCGACATAGACGTAAACGGCCGCCGCGGCGATGACGGCGCTCAGACCGTAGAACACCCCGCGCCAGCCGAGCACCGGGAGCAGCGCCTCGAGCGGTATGCTCGCGCTGATGGCGCCGAGACCCCCGGAGGTCATGATCGCGCCGGTGAGCGAGGACTGGCGCTCGGCCGGGTACGTGAGCGAGAAGCTCTTGAGCGCCGCCATGAGGCAGGCGGAGACCCCGACGCCTATGAGCGCGCGGCCGAAGGCGAGCGTGCCGATACTCTCGCCGACCGCGAACACGAGGTTGCCGGCCGCCGCGACCAGCAGCAGCGCCGCTTCGACTCGCCGCGCGCCGTAGCGGTCGAGCAGGATGCCGAGCGGAATCTGGAACGCGCCGAAGGCGACGAAGTAGGCGCTCGTGAGCAGCCCGAGATCCGCGGCGCTCAAGTCGAGCTCCCGCGTCAACACCGGCGCGATGACCGCGTTGACGTTGCGCAGCAGGTACGAGAAGTAGTAGCCGACGGCGAACGGCAGGAACAGGCGGAACCAGCTGCCGGGCGGATCGGCGGTCGGGCGGTTGACGGGCATGCGGCTCAGGCGGCTACGACTACGCGGTGCAGCGGACGGCGGCTGCGATTGTAGCGTCTTTGGGCATCCGCGCGCATCGTCGCTCGTCGCGTCTCGCGGTTCGCGCCGCTCAGAGCTTGCGCAGATTCCAGGCGACGAGCCAGCAGAGCGCCGCCCAGGCGATGCCGAGCGTCCAGCCCGCGAGCACGTCGGACGGATAATGGACCGCGAGGTACACCCGGCTCGCGCCCGTGAGGAGCGTGAGCAGCACCGCCATGGCGAGGACGAACGTGCGCGTGCGCCTGCGCGGCAGCACGTGCGTCAGGAGCGCGCCGAGCGTGAGGTACACCGCCGCCGAGAGGAACGAATGACCGCTCGGGAAGCTGTAGGTTGCCGGCAGCGAATCGGCCGCGATCAGGTCCGGGCGCTCGCGCGCGAAGAGGAGCTTGAAGGCGGAATTGAGGACGAGCGCGCCGAGCGCCGCGATTGCGAGCCAGAGCGCCGCGCGGCGACGCCGCTCGAGCCAGAGCACGAGCACGGCGCTCACGACGAGCAGCGTCAGCACGGGGACGCTGCCGAGCGCTGTCACGTCGCGCACCGCCTCCTCGAGCCAGCGCGGGCCGATGGGGTCGGTGTAGTCGGCGGGATTGCGGAACAGCCGCAGGATGCGGTCGTCGATCTCGTGCAGCTCGTGATCGCGCAGGCCGTCGGCGATCTCGATGAACGCCCACGTGCCGCCGGCCGCCACGAGCAGCAGCACCAGCGACGCGAAATCGCCGTGTCGCAGGAGCTCCCTCGCGCGGGCGGCGAGGCGCCGGAGCGCGCCGGCGCGGCCGGGATCCGAGTGCATCAGCCGTTCCAGTAAGCGGCGAGCGCGAAGCCGAGCGCGGCCGCGGCGGCGACGAACGCTACGGCGCTCGCGGCGAGCGCGGCGCGGGCGGTGCGCTGATTGGCGAGCGCCGCCGTTTGAATGGCTTCGATCGTGCGCTGCATCTGTTCCGCCAGCACGCGCACCGACTCGGCGTTGCGCGTCACGGCGCTTTGCAGCTCGGCGATCTGATCCGCCACCAGGTTCGCCGATTTTTCGTTGTCCTTGCGCGCCGTGAACGCGGGCACCGCCGCCGTGATGATCGACGTGAGGTACGGCAGCACCGTGTTCAGGATCGGGAGCCAGGAGCTGGGCATGAGAAACCCTCGTTCGCGTAGGGACGGAAGTCGCGAACGCGTAGCGTAGCGAAAATGGCGCCGCGCGGCACCGGCTCGACGCGGATTCTGCGTGTCCCCGTCCGCGCGCGTACAATGGCGTGCCCGCCTGTCGGAGCGAGCGTATGAACTGGCATAGCGAACCGAACGAGGCCGCCGCCGGCGCCCGCGGCGCAGTCGACGCGGTGATCGTCCCGCGCGCCCGCGATCTCGGCGGGTTCGAAGTGCGCCGCGCGCTGCCCGCAGCGGGCCGGCAGATGGTGGGCCCGTTCATATTCCTCGATCAGATGGGGCCGGCGACGTTCGAAGCGGGCCGCGGCGTCGACGTGCGGCCGCATCCGCACATCAATCTCGCGACGGTCACCTATCTCTTCGCCGGCGAGATCCTGCATCGCGACAGCCTCGGAAACGTGCAGCCGATCCGGCCGGGCGAGGTGAACTGGATGACGGCGGGGCGCGGCATCACGCACTCCGAGCGAACCGCGCCGGAGACCCGGGCGCGCGGGCACGAGCTGTTCGGGCTGCAGACGTGGGTGGCCTTGCCGGCCGAGGCCGAGGAGACCGAGCCCGCGTTCGCGCACTATGCCGCATCGGCGCTGCCGCTGCTCGAGGACAGCGACAAGACAGTGCGTCTGATTGCGGGAACGCTCTACGGACATCGCTCGCCGGTGCGCACCTTCGGCGGCATCTTCTACGCGCACGCACTGCTCGCGGCCGGCGCCAAGCTTCCGCTCGACACCGAGCACGAGGAGCGGGCGGTCTACGTCCTGAGCGGAGAGATAGCGATCGGGGATCAGGATTACGCCGGGGGACGGCTGCTCGTGCTGCGACCCGGCGAGCCGCTCACCCTGCGCGCACGCAGCGCCGCGAGCCTCATGCTGCTCGGCGGCGCGACCATGGACGGGCCGCGCTACATCTGGTGGAACTTCGTCTCCTCGCGCCGGGAGCGCATCGAGCAGGCGGCGGCCGACTGGGAGGCGGGAAAGTTTCCGCCGGTGGCGGGTGACGACAAGGAATGCATCCCGCTGCCCTCGCACCCCGGGGTCGCGCTCTATCCGTAGCGCCGCGCCCGCCGAGCGGCGCCGCCGCGCCGGCGGACGATCGCTAGTCGGGGAGAGCGGCGACCTGCGCGCGCTGCGCGTCGAGCTTGGCGAGGGCCTCTTCGAACTGCTGCACGCGCGCGCGCTCCTGCTCCACCACGTGCGCGGGGGCGCGGGCGACGAAGTCCCGGTTGGCGAGCTTGGCGCGGGCCTTGGCGAGCTCCTTCTCGAACTTCGCGATTTCCTTCTGCAGCCGCTCGAGCTCGGCGCGCTTGTCGATGAGCGAGCCCAGCGGCACCAGCACCTTGAGCTTGTCGACGAGCGCCATCGCCGACTCCGGCACGGCGGCGCCGCTCTCGACCCACGTGAGCGATTCGGTGCGCGCGAGCAGCCGGAAGTAACCGGCGTTGCGCTCCATCCAGGTGCGCTCCGTTTCCGTGCCTTCGGCGAGCAGCACGGGAAGCGGCTTGCCTTGCGGAATATCGCGCTCGGCGCGGATGGTGCGGATCGCCGTGATCACGGCCATCACCCAGCGCATCTCGGCGGTCGCGGCCGCGTCGATGCGCTCCGGCTCCGCTTGCGGGTACGGCTGCCGCATGACGGTGTCGCCCTTGACGCCCGCGAGCGGCGCGACGCGCTGCCAGAGCTCCTCGGTGATGAACGGAATCAGCGGATGCAGCAGGCGGAGCAGCGTCTCGAGCACGGCGAGGAGCGTGCGGCGGGTGCCGCGCTTCGCCTCCGGCGCCGCCTCGGGGTCGGCGAGCACGACCTTGGAGAGCTCGAGATACCAGTCGCAGTACTCGTGCCAGACGAAGCTATAGGCCGCCTGCGCCGCGAGATCGAAGCGGTAGCCGCGGAAACCGTTCTCGACCTCCCGGATGGTCTCCTGCAGCCGCGACACGATCCAGCGGTTGGCGGCGTTGAGGCGCATCTCGCCGCCCGCGAGGCCGCAATCCTCGCCCTCGGTGTTGAGCAGGACGTAGCGCGCCGCGTTCCACAGCTTGTTGCAGAAGTTGCGATAGCCCTCGACGCGCCCGAGATCGAACTTGATGTCGCGGCCCTGCGTCGCGAGCGAAGCGAAGGTGAAGCGCAGCGCGTCGGTGCCGTACGCGGGGATGCCGTTCGGGAACTGCTTGCGCGTCGCGGCCTCGATGCGCTGCGCCATTTGCGGCTGCATCAGGCCGGTGGTGCGCTTGCGCACCAGCGTCTCGAGGTCGACGCCGTCGATGAGGTCGAGAGGATCGAGGATGTTGCCCTTCGACTTCGACATCTTCTGGCCGTCCGCGTCGCGCACCAGGCCGTGGATGTAGACCTCGCGGAAGGGCACGTCGCCCATGAACTTGAGGCCCATCATAATCATGCGCGCCACCCAGAAGAAGATGATGTCGAAGCCGGTGACGAGCACGTTCGTGGGGTAGAAGGTCGCGAGCTCGGGCGTCTTGTCGGGCCAGCCGAGCGTCGAAAACGGCCAGAGCGCCGAGGAGAACCAGGTATCGAGCACGTCCGGATCCTGCTCGAGGTCGACGTCCTTGCCGTGCTTTGTGCGCGCCTGTGCGCGCGCTTCCTCCGCCGTGCGCGCGACGTAGATGTTGCCTTCGGCATCGTACCAGGCGGGGATGCGGTGGCCCCACCAGAGCTGACGGGAGATGCACCAGTCCTGGATGTTGCGCATCCACTGGAAGTACGTGGCGGCCCAGTTCTCGGGCACGAACCGGATGCGCCCGTCCTCGACCGCGCGTATCGCTTCCTCCGCGAGCGGGCCGACTTTGACGAACCACTGATCGGTCAGGTACGGCTCGATCACCGTGCCCGAGCGGTCGCCGCGCGGCACCATCATGCGGTGTTCCTGCACGCGCTCGAGGAGCCCCGCGGCCTCGAGATCGGCGACGATCTGCCTGCGGGCCGCGTAGCGGTCCATGCCGTGGTACTTCGAGCCCGGCAGGTCGATGCGCGCATCGATGGTGAGAATGTTGATCATCGGCAGGCCGTGGCGTCTGCCGACCTCGTAGTCGTTGAAGTCGTGCGCGGGCGTGATCTTGACGCAGCCCGATCCGAACTCGCGGTCCACGTATTCGTCGGCGATCACCGGAATGCGCCGGTCGGTGAGCGGAAGCGCAACCTCGCGGCCGATCAGGTGGCGGTAGCGCTCGTCCTCGGGGTGGACCGCGACGGCGGTGTCGCCGAGCATCGTTTCCGGGCGGGTCGTGGCGACGACGAGGTGGCCGCTGCCGTCCGCGAGCGGATAGCGGATGTGCCAGAGGTGGCCCGCTTCCTCCTCCGAGACCACCTCGAGATCGCTGATCGCGGTGTGCAGCACCGGATCCCAGTTGACGAGCCGCTTGCCGCGATAGATGAGCCCTTCTTCGTAGAGCCGCACGAACACCTCGAGCACGGCGCGCGAGAGGCCCTCGTCCATTGTGAAGCGTTCGCGCGACCAGTCGAGCGAGGCGCCCAGGCGGCGCAGCTGCTGCGTGATGGTGTTGCCCGACTGCGCCTTCCACTCCCAGACGCGCCGCACGAATGCCTCGCGCCCGATGGCGCGCCGCGACAGTCCCTCCTGCTCCAGCTGGCGCTCGACGACCATCTGCGTGGCGATCCCCGCGTGGTCGGTGCCGGCCTGCCACAACGTGTTGTACCCGAGCATACGGTGATAGCGGATCAGCGCGTCCATCAATGTGTCCTGGAACGCGTGGCCCATGTGGAGGCTGCCGGTGACGTTCGGCGGCGGGATCATGATGCAGTAAGCCGGCCCCTGCCCGGAGGGCGCGAAGTAGCCGGCGCGTTCCCAGGTCTCGTAGATCCGCCGCTCGATGCGCTTCGGCTCGAAGGACTTGTCGAGCGATGCGCTGGCGCGGCGGTCGGGGGCGGACGGCGTGGTTCGAGTCATCTGGACGCAAACGGGAAGGGCACTCGGAAAGGCGGCAATTTTAGCGGGATCGCCGGCGATTGGCATGCGCTGGCGCCCGCGGCGCCTACTTCCTGTTCAACCCGCGCTTGAGCAGCGCCTCGGCGAGGTACTGCTGCAGCCGTTCGATGGTCTTGATGTCGAGCGGCGCTTCCCCGGCCTTGCGCCGCTCGATGTTGAGCCGCGCGATGACACGGATCGCGATGTCGCGCGCCTGCGCGGCGTCCGGCAGGGGCGGGGACGGGGGTGCCTGCAGGTCGGCGATGTCCTTGAGCACCGGGATCTCGTCGCCGTCGGGCCGGGTGCCCGTTTTCGCGGCCGTTCCGGCATCGGACGCGGAGGCCCGGCGCGGCTCGCGGCCGCCGGGTGCGGTGTCTCTTGAATCCTGGGACATGCGTTCCGAGGGTCTGGCCTCGCGGCTCGCGGTTCTGTCGCTCGCCGCGCGGCCGGTCGCGTCCATGCGCCGCGACGGCTGAACCGCGCGCTGTGGGGCTTCCGTGTGCGCGGCCGGCGCGACAGTGTACTCCACCGTGAAG
>DATCLR010000194.1:0-10819 GCA_036563785.1 Burkholderiales bacterium
GTTCAAGGCCGCCTCGCCGCGCTGGTAGCCGAGCTGCGCGCCCCACCAGTCGGCGTGATAGCCGATGGCGTACGTGGCGCCGCCTTCGCGCCCGGCGGCGCCCGACCGGAGCGCCTCGAAGTCGCGCGCGTAGTCGGTCGCGTCGTACTCGAACACGAACCGCCAGCGGGGCGCGGACGCCGGCGTGTAGCGCACGCCGCCGAAGGTGCCGTCGATGCGGTCGTTGCCGTAGCCGAGAGTTACGTCGAAGGGTCCGTAGCGCTTGCTCAGCGCGAGGTACTGCGCCTGGAAGAGCTGCGTCCCGAAGTAGTCCTGCGCGCCGATCGCGACGGCGGGCCACGGACCGTCTTCGGCGCGCAACAGCAGCTTCGCGTCGAACGCCTTGTCGCGGTAGTTGCCGAGCCCGGGCGCCTCGGGGAATCCCGGCACGCCGTCGATGCGGGTGTAGCGTCCGGAAACCTCCAGCCGCGGAAACAGACTGACGCTGCTCCAGACGGTGAAATAGGGATCGCTGTGCGCAAGCCCGAGCCGCCACGTGCCGTCGGGCGCCAGCCTCGCGTCCGGCATGTGCACCAGACCGCTCTGTCCCGTGACGCTCGGCTCCGCGCCCGCGGCGGAAGCGGCGAGCGCGAACGCGAGGAGCGCCGCCGCGCGGCGCGATACGACTGCGAGCGGCAACCGGGCACGAAGCGACAAGGCGCGGAGACGACCCCTCTTCTAATTGTTCGAGACGCGGGCGGGAGATACCGCGCGCGTGAGCGTTCAGCGCGCCGACGCGGTTTCGTGCGTCGGCGTGCTGTCCCCGCCCCCGCCGTTTCCGCCGAGCGCGGCGAGCGCGACCGCAATCGCCGCACCGATGGCAATGCGGGTGCGCAGACTGCCTTTTGCGGCAGGCGCGGGTGGTTCCGCGTGCGCCGTCGGCGCCTCGGGCGCCGGCGGCTCCGCGGGCGTCGGCTGTGCCGGCGGCTTCGGCTCCACCGGCGGCGGTCGGGCAGGTGGCGGCGCGGGCGCTTCACGCTCCGGCGGCTGCCCGATGGCCTGCGCGTACATCTCTGCGGCGGGAGCCGGCGCGACGGGCGCCAGAACGGCGACGAGCATGGCGCACCGCGCGATGCGCCGAACGACCGCCTCCGCGCTGCCGATGGCGGGCGTCATCGCGCGGCCGCCTCTATCCGCCGCTGCCCGTGATAGAGCCGCACGATGCGCAGCCGCCCGTCGATCTTCTCGACGACCATCGTGAGCGAGCCGGCGTAGCGGAAGATCTCCGAATCGCCGCGACGGCGTACGGACACGTTGAACTCGCCCCAGCCCTGCGCCTGATTTCCGTCGACCTCCCAGCTGATCTCGCCGAGCTGCATCTCACGCAGATCCGTCGTGCGAAACAGCGATTCGTAGTCGCGCCGGATGCCGGCCGGATCGGTGCGATCGTTGGTCCGCGCGTTGGGGGCGAACAGCGCCATGAATTGCTCGAGATCTCCGCTTCCGTAGACCGAAGCGAAGCGCGCGAGCAGTGACGACAGCTCATCGCGCGAAATGCGGTCGGGCGGCGGCGCCTGCGGAACGGCCGCCGGCGGCGCGGCCGCTACGGGCGGTTCCGTGCGCGCCGGCTCCTGACGCGGCGTGGGCACAGCGTCCGACCGCGGCCGCGCCGCCGTCGCAGGGGTGTCCGGCGACGGCTCGCGCGCGCGGGCTCCGCCGTCCGCACGCGGCGCCACGGGCGTGCTGGAACGCATCGAAGGCGATGCTGTGGACGGAGGCGCCTCCTCGCGCACCGCCTCGGGACGCGGCGTTTCCTTGCGTACGGGCGGCGCCGGAACCGCCGGCGGCGTCACTTTCGCGAGCTCCTCCGCCGTCGGTACCCGCTCGGCCGCCTCGATCTCGGCCGGCGCCGACGCAGGCGGCCGCAATGGCGCCGTGCCGGCGGTCGAATCCGGAGCCCGCGCCGCTTCGGGCGACACGGCGACTCCCGGCGCACCGCCGGCCCGAGGTCGCTCCGCCCGTTTCACCGACGCCGACGGCGCTGCGGGCGCTGGCGTGGCAGGCTTCGCCATGCCGTTGTTCGTGGGCGTCGAGGCCGAAGGCGCTTCCGATCGGGGGATCGGCGTCCGATCACGGACGTTCCGTGGCGGCTGTTCCGTCGATGCCGCTTTCGACGGCGGCGACTCCGATACATTCCGCTCCGGCGGCTTCTGCGCTTCCGCCGGCGCGGCGCCCTCGCCCCGCGTCGATTCGCTCGGGCGTGCCTCTGCGCTGCTGCCCGCCGTGTCGGTGCCGGGCGCTCCTTCGGTACGCGGCTGCAGCACCAGGCCGAGCTCCCCGAGACGCAGCTCGTCGTAGTTCCGGCTGATGTAGATCACCGCCGCGATGCCGAGGGCGAGCAGCGCCGTCGCGGCCACCGTTATCTTCGTGGTCACCGAATTCGCCGCGCGCGACTTCGCGCCTTGCGGCAATGCCGCCCCTTCCGGCCGCTCGGCGGTGAGCGTCGTGACAGGCGAGCGGCCCGCGCCCGCCGGCGCCGCGCCGACCGTCGGTCTCACGGGCACACGCGCCGTCGCGACGCGCATCGCATCGCGGCTCACGCGGTGGCGCGCTGCCGCGCGCCCACGGAGCTCCCGCGGGTCGATATCGCGCCGTACGAAATCGTTCGCTCCGGCGCGCAGCAGCCGCATCTTGCCCTCCTCGTCCCGGTCTTCGCCGATCACGATGATCGGCAGACCGACCAGCGCGGGCGCCGCGCTCTCGCGCACCCGGCGGATGAGCTGATACGCGTCGAGCTCGGGCCCGTCGACGTCGGTAACGAGCATCTCGACGTCGTTCTGCTCCGAAAGCACCCGCCACGCGGCGACGCCGTCGCCGGCCTCGATCACCGCGAACGCGTCGGACAACGCGGCCGCGAACGCCGCACGGCGGTGCGCATCCGGCTGCACCAGCAGCAGCTTCGGGAGCCGCGGCGCGCGGGGCGGCGGCTCTCCCGCATCGACGCCGCGAAACACCGGCCGCGGAGGCGGCGACGGCTCCACATCGGGACCGCCGTTCGCCCGCGCGTCGAGCTTCGCGGCGAGCTCCTCGATGGAAGGCAGATCCGGCAGCGGATCGTATGCGGCAGCGCGCCCCGTTCCCTGGCGTTCGGCCGGATCGAGGTCGAGCATCGCCAGCTCGACCATATCGTCGGTAATGCGCGGCTGATCCTGCAGCGCGCCGAGCGAGATGAGCTTTCGGCACAAGCGCTCGATCCCCGCCCGATCGTCGCCGGTCAGGCGCGCGATCTTCTCGTAGCCGGCGCGGCCGATCAGTACGCTCCAGCCGAGCTCGCGCAGTCGGCTTTCGACGTGCGTTTTCGTCTCTTCCGGCGTCATCAAGGCGGCGCCCGTGACTCGCGTCCGATCGAGCGGGAAGCGATAGGAAAGACCTCGTTATGGCAATCGACCAGTCGATTGCGGCAGCGCGCAGACCATAACACGCGCCCGGTGCGCCATCACCGGCCCTGCCGCTGCGGGAAATGGTGTTTCACGCGAGCGCCGCTTGTCCGCGCCGTCTGCGCCTCTCATCGAGAAGCGATAGAAAGTTTCACGCGAATGCCCATACTTTCGTCGAGCCATAACCGATGGTCCGCCGAATCGGCGGTTCAGACTGGGAGCGCAACGCGCTGTATTCCCGGTATGAGTGTCGTCGAAACGATCGTGCTACAAGAAACGTCCACAACAATCGGCCGCGTCGCGTCGAGCTCTCGCCACCGCGCCCGCTCCTTCAGCCGTACCGCAGATCCCGGCGCTGTCACGGCACAAGACTGACCCGCCCGCGCGTGCGGGCACCACGCACCTGAAGAGGGAGGAGTCCATGGCGACAGCCGCCGCAAAGTTCGCGCGCGCCCTACCCGCGCTGCTCCTGGTCGCTCTCGTTGGAACCGGTCTCGCCGCCTGCAGCGGAAGCAGCGACTCGGGAGGCGGCTCGATCGGCGGTCCGGGCACGGATCCGGGCACCGATCCCGGAGACCAGCAACCGAATCCCGATCCGGACGACCCGGGCACGCCGACCGATCCGACGTCGCCGACGGATCCCGGCCCGCAGCCGCAGCCCGACCCCGGCAACGCGACCGATACGACCGTCTCCCTCACCTGGGCGCCGAACACCGACCCGATCGCGGGCTATCGGGTCTACTACGGACCGACCGCCGAGAGCGCCACGACGCTCGCGGTCCAGCTCGACCTCGCCACCCATCCGTTCGGCGACCAGCCGCCGCACGTCGAGTTCAACGCCGGCACCGATCTCGGCCTGAAGCACGGCGATACCGTGTGCTTCCGGCTGCGTGCTTACAACGCCGCGAACGTGATGTCCGACTGGTCGGACGCCGCCTGCGGCACGATCTGAGCAACAATCACTACGGGAGGCGAACCATGCCGTCGATCGCCGCGCGCAGGACGAAACTCGCGCTGCTCACCCTGCTCCAGCTCTCGCCCGCGCTCGCGATCGCGGCGCTCGCGAGCCACGACCTGTCGGGCACCGCCCGCAAGTCGCCCACCACCATGGGGGCGCTCGAAGCCAAGGCCGAGAACGGCGGCGTCGAGAAGCCGGTCGGCCTCAAGCTCACCATCCTCCGAAACGGCGACTGATCCCGGCCCACGCCGCGCGCGCCGCTTCGGCCGCGCGCGGCGCGCGCCGCTTTGCGTACACGCGCTCGTACGCCGCGAGCAGCTTGGGCGCTTCGTGCTCCCAGGCGAGCACGCGCTCGACGCGCTCGCGGCCGTACGCACCCATGCGCCGGCGCCGCTCGGGGTCGTCCAGCAACTCCAGGATCTTCGCCGCGAAGTCGATCGGGTCATTCTTCGCGGCGTAGAGCGACGCTTCCTGCGCCGAGTAGCGGCCTTCCGTCAGGTCGAACTGCACGATCGGCTTGCCGAGCGCCATGTACTCCATGATCTTGTTCATGGTCGACTTGTCGTTCATGTCGTTGGCGACGTCCGGGTTCACGCAGACGTCGGCGGTGTTGAGCACCGCGAGGAGCTCCGCGTCGGGCACGCGCCCCGTGAACGTGACGTAATCGGCGATGCCGAGCGCGGCGGCGTAGCGCCGCATGGCGTCCAGCGCGGTGCCGCCGCCGACGAGCGCGAAGTGCACGTCCGTACGTCCCCGAACGTGCACGATGTGGTGCACCGCCTGCAGCAGCAGATCGATGCCCTCCTGCTTTCCCATGACGCCGACGTAGCCGACCAGGTGGCGCCGCCCCCGCTTCACGCGCTCGTCGGCGGGCTGGATGCGCAGCCGGCGCAGATCCGGACCGCTGCGGACGACGAACACGTCGTCCGGGTGCATGCCGCCCCGCTCGAGCGCGATGCGGCGGTACGACTCGTTGGTGGCGAGGGAAACGTCGGCGACGGCGAACGTGAGGCGCTCGAGCCGGCGGAGGAGACGATAGAGCGCGTCCCGGCGCCCGAACTTCGCCTCGTACAGCTCGGGGTTGATGTCGTGATGATCGAACACGAAGCGCCGGCCGAGCAGCTTGAACGGCAGCGCCACCAGGAAGATCGTGTCCGGCGGATTGCAGGCGTGGACGACGTCGAACCCGCGGGTCAGGAACACGCGCCACGCGAGCAGCGACTCCCAGAAGAGCGCCGCGGCGTACTCCAGCGCATAGCCCGCCGCGCCCGTCGCCTCGAGCGGCAGCGGGTGCCGGTAGATGCGCACGCCGTCCACGATCTCGAAGCGCTTCTCGTAGCCCTTGCCGGCCGGGCTGATGACGCTCACCTCGTACCCGGCGTCGCGCAGCGTCGTCGCCTCCTGCCACACCCGCCGGTCGAACGGCACCGGCAGGTTCTCGACGATGATCAGGACACGGCGCGGCTTACCAGCAGATGCCATGGTAGTTCGGCGCCCGTACGCCGTCGGTGATCCGCACGAAATCGATGAGCACCTGTCCATCGCGCAGCTCGCGCGGGACGTCGTGAAACTCCTCGTCGTTCGTGCCGATCACGACCGTCTCCGCGAAGTCGAGCACCTCCTGCCTCGTGTCGGCCATGAGCCGCGAAACATGGGGTATGCGGTTCAGGATGTAGTCGCGGTTGGCGCCGACGAGCCCCGCGAGGCGGACGTTCCTGTCGTAGAGCTTGAGCTCGTAGCCCTTGCCGATCAGGCGCTCGATCACCTCCACCATCGGGCTCTCGCGCAGATCGTCGGTGCCGGCCTTGAAGCTGAAGCCGAGCACCCCGACGCGTCGCCGCTCCTGCTCGAGGATCATCCGGAGGCCGCGCTCGATCTGGCGCTCGTTGCTGGGAAGGATCGCGCTCAGGATGGGCAAATCCAGATCGAGCGTGCGGCTCTTGTACAGCAGCGCGCGCACGTCCTTCGGCAGGCACGAGCCGCCGAAGGCGAACCCGGGCCTCAGATAGTACGGCGACAGATTGAGCTTCGTGTCGCGGCAGAAGATGTCCATCACCCGGTGCGCGTCGATCCCGAGCGCCTTGCAGAGGTTGCCGATCTCGTTGGCGAAGCCGATCTTGAGGGCGTGCCAGACATTGTCGGTGTACTTCACCATCTCGGCCGTCTCGATGTCCGTGCGCACCACCGGCGCGTCGATGTGGCGGTAGAGCGCGAGCGCCGCGTCGCCGCTCGCGGCCTCGAGCTCGCCGATGACGGTCTTCGGCGGATGATGGAAGTCGTGCACTGCGCTGCCCTCGCGCAGGAACTCCGGGTTGATGCACACGCCGAACTCGATGCCGGCGCGCCGGCGCGCGAACTCCTCGAGCGTCGGGATAACCAGCCCGCGCATCGAGCCGGGGAGCATGGTGCTGCGCACGACTACCGTGTGGAACGAGGACTTGCGGCGCAGCTCGCGCCCGATCTGCTCGCACACGCGCCGCACGTAGCTCAGATCGAGCCCCCCGTTGAGCAGACTGGGCGTGCCGACACACACGAGGGAGACCTCGGTCGCGCGCATCGCTTCGGCGACATCCGTCGTGGCGCGCAGGCGTCCCGCCGCGACGGCCTGGGCGATCAGCTCGCCGAGGTCCGGCTCGATGATCGGCGCGCGGCCGCGGTTGATGAGATCGACCTTGATTTCCGCCGGATCGACGCCGACCACCTCGTGGCCGGCACGCGCGAGGCATGCCGCCGACACCGCGCCGACGTATCCGAGCCCGAAGATGCTTACTTTCATGTCCCTATGAGGTCTTGTGCCTTCTTGGCGTTGTTGTTCGAGCGCTATTTCGCCCGCTTCGCGCGGCGGGGAGTATCGGGATTGCTCCCTATGGACGTCCTCCGAATCGGGCGCGGCCCGGTGTGCGCAGCGGTCTACATCCGCCCTCCCGTCACTTCCGTGCTGTCCGCCGCCGCGAGCCGCGGATCGCCGGTCGTCCGCTGAGCCGGCACGCATTCGAGCACGGCGCGCAGCCGCGTCGACTCCGCGACCTCGCTGCGCCAGACGACGGTGTGCGTCGGCACCTTTACGTCGAAGCGCCGCGAGATCCAGCCGCCTCGCGGAGGCGTCTCGCCGTAGTGCAACCGCGTGCTAACCGCCTCGCCCGGGCGCAGGCGCAGCGTGCATCCCGCCTTCGCGGCGTGAATGGTGCCGTCCGGCTCCACGCGCACCTCCACGTCCTCCGCGAAATGCCAGCAGCGCTCGGCGACGTGCGGGCCGCCGCAGTCGAGCCAGTCGACCACCTCGAGACGACGCCGCTTCTTGTCGAACACGAGCTCGCGCCGATGGGCCACGGGGTCCGCGAGCCGCCGGTAGCCGTCGTGCTCGCCGGCGAAGCGATCGAAATCCTCGCCGGCTTCCCAGCGCGTGCATTTCGCGCGTGCGTGCTGCAACCACAGGAAAGCGCCGCCCTGCACCGACTGGTCCGCGCCGTCCACGCACACGGTGTTGTGCGCCCGGGTCCCGCGGAAATACGCGCGCCACTCGCGTTCGGTATGGTAGGCATAGGTTCCCGGATCCACGAGGAACTCGTGGCCGCCGATCGAGAGGGTGAACGCCAACGCGTCGGCGTGGCCGTGCGCCGCGATGCGCTGGTAGCCCAGGGGGCCCGCATCGACCACGATTCGCACCTCGTTCTCGGTATCGAAGTCCGCACCGAGGACGTAGTAGCCGCCTTCCGGGAACTGCCGCGGCCAGCGGGGACGATCGGCGTTGATCTCGGCGTACTTGGCGGCGCCCGCCGTCCCGAACAGCCAGCGGCTCTTGTGGTCGAGCGCCCCGGCCTTGAACTTGAAGTCCGGCCGGTTGAAGAGGATCGCTCCGCTCGCGAGCAGAGAGCGATAGGAGCAGAACCGCTCCTCCTGCGACAGCCGCACGACGCAGCCGTCGTCGGCGTCACCGATCATCGGAACGTTGCCTCCCGCGTCCATGACGGCGCCGATGAACTCGAGCATCCGCTCGGTGCGCTTCCAGTACGCGACCGGAAAATCGTCGCCGTTCGCGCGGCCGGCAAGCCCCGCGAGCAGCAGGAAGTCGAGCACGAACGCCTGGTAGGCGATCGCCTGCTCCCGGTTGACGCCGTCGGCCGCGTTCTGCAGCTCGCACTCGCGCAGCAGGTGCCGCTTCGCGTACTGCCGCCACTTCTGCGCCTGCGGCCAGTACGGCCACGTGTGCGCGCCGATGTAGAGACCCGCGAGCTCGCCGATGAGATGGTTGTTGGCGGACGAGTAGCGCGACAGGTGCCCGCGGATGAAGTGCATGTGCCGGTACGCCGCCTCGAGCCAGCGCCCGCGCAGCAGCTGCCCGCTGCGGCCGGCGAACATCGGGCAGTCGAGCCCGCCGACGAGCTGCCAGGCGACGCTCCAGTTGATCAGCCGGACGGCGAGCTCGAGCGAGCTGCACCAGTTCGGGCCGCACGGATACGGGCATTGATCCAGCCACGATTCGAGGTGGGTGCGGAGGCCGTCGAGGTAGCGGCGATCGCCCGTCAGCGCGTACGCCTGCGCGAGGGTCGCCAGGTGCAGGTGCCGGTTCGGCTCCCACAGATACTTGATGTCGCCGACGAGCGCGGGATTGCGGTAGTCGAGGAACTTGCCGAAGACGAGCGGCGCGTCGCGGCCGGTCTTGGGATCCCGGTTCCACGCCGGAAGGTCCTGGAATACGTACTCCAGCGCGAACACCGGCAGCCGCCCGCTCAGCACGCGCTCCGCCGCCGCGACATAGGGCTCGACCGGAACGCCGTTGAGCACCGCGACGAACGGCTGTGACCGTGTGGAGAAATTCGGCGTCGGCACGGGCACCGCCGTGCCCCAGCCTGCCGCCTGCGCCCGCGCGACCGCGAACTGCCGGGCGCGATACGCGACCTCCATCGGCGACATGCAGCGCAGGCGGTTCCAGTACCAGCGCAGCCGCATCCCGTGCGTTCGCCGAGTCGCGTCGACAGCGTGCTCCTTCCGTCGCACCCGGTTCTCGCTATTGCACGCGTCGCGACTCTGCATCCCGCAACACTCCCTGTTTCCGTGCACCGCTCCCTCACCGCTGCCGCCACTCGCTCCGATTCGTCCGCTCGTCGGAAGCGCGCGTGCGATGCAATTCGAGTCTAACATGTGTTCCGCTTATCGACGATGTAACCACTACCGTCCGAGAGCCATTGCCCGCGCATGATCGACAGCGATAATTCCCTGCAGACATCGTGGTGTTCTCCGACGGAGATCGAGAATTGACATCGAACCTGACGTCTTTGGGCGGAGCCGCAGGCCTTTGTCTGCTCGCACTGCTCCCTGCTTCGGCGACGGCGGAAGACCGCAACGGCTATGTGGCGCAGTACGAGTGCCGCGCGGGCAACCCGGCCTGCAATGTCGATGTAACGTATCTCGCGACGCGCCAGTGCGAGCAGGTGATTACGCCGCAAACCACGCCGCTCAACGACTGGAGCGCAATCGACTGGTCGAAGAACGTCATCTGTCTGGCGTCCGGAGACTACACCAACAGAGGGACGCTGGTGCTGCGATCCAGCGGCCAGTCCAACTCGTACAAGGTAATCCGGCACGCCTCCGCGGACCCGGTCAACGAAGAACCGTGGAAACGCTCCCCGGCGCAGCGCGCGACCCTGAAGGCGATCGACAGCAACGGGCAGGACTTCTGGTTCGTGAACGGGCTCACGTTCAA
Source organism: Burkholderiales bacterium (assembly GCA_036563785.1). GTDB lineage: Bacteria > Pseudomonadota > Gammaproteobacteria > Acidiferrobacterales > Sulfurifustaceae > JACQFZ01. The sequence goes on from DATCLR010000194.1 coordinate 10,079, forward strand.
CGTGAACGGCTCCAACTACGCGTTTCAGGTTCGCAACGGATCGAACAACGTGATCATCAATCGCATCTATGCGACCGCCGGCGGCTACCCCTATGCCGGCATGATCACGTTCTGGAACGCCAGCAACAGCACGCTGCAGAACTCCGTGGTCGGGGGGTGCCGCCTGGCACCCGGCTCGGAAAGCTACGCGGTCCAACTCGTTCTCGGCGTATCCGATATCCGAATCGTCAATAACGAGCTCTACGACTGCACGAAGAACATCTATGTGAACGAGAGCTCCTCGAACGGCGCTCCCGGCACGGTTATCGAGAACAACGACATCTACTGGTCGCCGGCCACCTACACCGACTGCAACGGCAACCGCACCCCGACCGGCTCCTGCGGCAGCGGCGAGCACGTCCTGAATTTCAAGCAGGGCGGGTCGCAGTCGAAGCCTGTGCGCATCATCCACAACCGCATCTGGGGCGGCCGCCCGCTCGACGCGAAGGTTTCGGGCGACGCCGGCGGCGCGGAGGGCTCGCTCATCGCGACCAGCGTCGGCGGCCCGGGAACGCCAAGACCCTACACCGGTGCCGACTGGTTCCTGATCAAGGACAACATCCTGTTCGACTCGCAGCAGGGAATCACGACCACCGGCTACAATACCGAGGTGCGCCTGGATAACCACAGCGTGATCGGCAACATCCTCTGGAAGTTCCGCACGCACCGATCTTCGTTCGGTACGCACGCCGTGGTATGGAA
>DATCLR010000208.1:0-4369 GCA_036563785.1 Burkholderiales bacterium
CTCCAGGTGGTAGTCGTGCCAGGCCTTGCGGTTCTGGGCGATCTGGGGGTTCGGCTTGGTCTCGCGGCGGGCTTTCATGGCGGCGGTATTGTACGGGCAGGGCGGGGTTGTGTCCGGCATCCGCGGTGCCCGTTGCCTATATTTTTCAAGCGTAGGGTTGACGAAGGAGGGGTATCGTGGACTCGCAGACCATCCTCGCGAAGACCAGCAAAGGGGTGGAGGAGATCGAAACGCGGCGCCACAAGCTCGATCAGCGCCTGCGCGCCATGCTCCTCATGGTGAACGGCAAGCGCACCGTGGCGGAGCTCGCGCGCGAGTACGGGCGGCTCGGCGACGTGCCGAAGATGCTCCAGCAGCTCGAGCGCGACGGTTTCATCGCGTCGGCCGAGCCGGCCGGGAAGAAGCTGGACGACGTGAAAGCCGAAGTGTCGTCGCTCATCTACGAGGCGCTCGGGCCGGACGGCAACATGACCTGCGAGAAGGTCGAGGCGTGCGTCTCGCTGCCCGAGCTGCGCTACTACGTGGCCTCGCGGCGCAGTCTTTTCGAGTCGGCATTGGGCAAAGCGAAAGCCGACCAGCTCTGGGCCAAGCTCGCCAAGGCGCTCGGCTGAGGGTCTTATCGAGTCCTGCGAACGCTGGCGCTCTCGAGCTGCTCGCGTTCACGGCCGACCGACGGCGGCTCGTTCCCGACGCCGCCGCCAAGATTAGCCCGCCCGCTCGAATCCAGGACGTCGGCACAGAGCGGCAACCACCGCGATGTACTGCGTACGTGCTGCGCGGCGCGTAGCAGCACGATGTATGCATTGCAACGCCCTCGTGCGGCGCGGTCGCTATGGACAGCGGCGGGACGCGTGTGCCACATTCCGGCGCCACCGCCGATGACACCAACGTAAACCACCGTCCATGTCCGCACGCGGTCAGCGCCGGCTTCGTTCCGTGGCGGCGGCTTCCGATGCCGTCGAGCCCGCCGCTTCTGTGCAGACCCCGGCCGCCGGTGTGCGCGTCGAGCGCTGGTCGAGCGGCGTCGTGTTCATCCTTGCGCTCGCCGGTTCCGCCGTCGGCTTCAGGACGTTCTGGTACTTTCCCGGTCTCGTGGCGGAGCACGGCGGCGGCGCGTTCATTACCGCTTACCTGCTGCTCGCGTTTCTCTTCGGGGCGCCGCTGCTCATCGCGCAGGTAATGCTCGGGCGGCGCACGCACGCTTCGCCGGTCAAGACCTTCGCCGATCTCGCGCCGCCGACGAGGACGGGCCGGCAGTGGATGCTCGTCGGCGCGCTCGCGGTCGTCGCGGGGTTTATTACGTTCTCGTATCTGAGCGTCATCGCCGGGTGGGTCATGGCCCATGCGGTGCGCGCGCTCTTCGGCGGGCTCTCGGGCTTTACCGCGGACGGCCTCGGCAACCGCTTCGCGGCGTTCGTCGAGGACCCGGAGAAGCAGCTCTTCTGGCACAGTCTGTTCGTGCTCGCGACAGGGGCGATCGTCGCGCGCGGCGTGCGCCGCGGGCTCGAGCCCGCCGTGCGCTGGCTCGCGCCGGCCCTCTACGTCGCGCTGCTCGCGCTCGCAGGCTACGCGGTATGGGTCGGGACGCTCGGCGACGCGGCACATCACCTTTTCACCGCCGACTTCGCCAGGCTCACGCCGCGTGCCTGGCTCGTCGCCGCAGCGCAGGTGTTCTTCGGTCTCGGCCTCGGAAGCGGCGTGGCGCTCATGTACGGTGCATACCTCAACGCCGACGCCTCGATCCCGCGCGCCACGATGACCGTCGTCGGTCTCGACGTGCTCACGAGCATCGCGGTCGCGCTCGTCGTGTTCGCCGTGCTCTTCGCCGGGGGCGTGGCGCCCGCCTCGGGCCCGGCGCTGCTCTTTCAGGCGCTCCCGCTCGCGTTCGACCATCTGCCGCACGGCCGCTGGCTGCTCGCGCTGCTCTTCGGGCTGATCGTCGTGGTGGCGCTCCTCGCCGGCATCGCGCTGCTCGAGCCCGCGGTCGTGTGGCTCGAGGAGCGCTTCGGCGTCCGGCGGCTGCGCGCCGCCGCCGCGAGCGCCGCCGGCGCCTGGGTGCTCGGGCTCGCGACCGTTTTCTCCTTCAATCACGCGGCGTTTTCGTTCACTCTGTTCGGCGTCGAGAAACGGCTCGGGGCCTTAGACGCGCTGCAGTCGCTCAGCGCGACGCTCATGCTGCCGCTCGCCGCGCTCTTCACGGCGGTGTTCGCCGGCTGGATGCTCAAGCCCGACGACGCGCGCGCGGATCTCGCGATGCAGTCGCCCTGCGCGTTCGACGCGTGGCTGTGGCTGCTGCGGCTGCTCGCGCCGCCGGTGCTCTTCGTGCTGCTTTTCTCCCTTTACTGGCTGTAGCCGTGGCCACGATCCGCCGCTCCGCCGTCGTTCCCTACAGCGCCTCGGAGATGTACGCGCTCGTCGCGGACATCGAGGCATATCCGCAATTCCTTCCTTGGTGCGGCGGTGCGCGGATACTCGGGCGCGGCGAGGACGTAGTCGAGGCGGCGATCACCATCGCGTACCACGGCGTGCACAAGACCTTCAGCACGCGCAATCTCCTGCAGAAGGACAAGATGATGGAGATGCGCCTGCTCGACGGCCCGTTCCGGCATCTGCACGGCTACTGGCGGTTCACCGCGCTCGATGCGCAGGGCTGCAAGGTCGAGCTCGATCTCGAGTTCGAGGTGGCCAGCCGTCTCGTGGCCGCCGTGCTGAATCCGGTGTTCAGCAACATCGCCAACCAGATGGTCGATGCGTTTCACCGGCGCGCGGTGCAGCTCTACGGCCCCCGCCGCCTCACGACATAGTCGGGTTCCCGAGATCCAGCGCGCGTTGGTATTCTGAATCCGGCATGGCGCAGAATCGGGCGCCGAGAGACCCGGACGAGCGAACCGATGGCGGAGCAGGTCACGGTGGAAGTCGCGTACGCGACCCCCGAGGAGCAGGCGGTGGTGAAGGTCGTGTTGCGCGCCGGCGCGACTGTCGCGCAGGCGATCGCCGCCTCGGGACTCCTCGTGCGCTTTCCCGAGATCGACTTGGCCCGTCAGGCGGTCGGGATTTACGGAACGCCCGTGCGGCTCTCGGAGCCGGTCGCGGACGGCGATCGGGTGGAGATTTACCGGCCGCTTCGGGCCGATCCTAAGGAGATGCGGCGCCGCCGGGCACGCGGGGAGCGGCTCTAGCGTGCGTGTCGGCGGACGGAGCTCCCGGCATCGGCTCTGCAGGCGCGCTCCCGTTGTCGTCGCGGGCGGTGGCCCGCTCCGGATAGTCGCCCTCGACGCGTGCGAGCGTATCTCCCTCGAAAATCACGGTGAGCTTGCGCGTCCTGGCCGGTGCCCCCGCGTGCTCCTTGTATACGTGCACGTAGTCCCAGCGCTCGGGGTGGAACGGGTCGGTGATGAGCGGCGTGCCGAGCAGGAACCGGACCTGGCTGCGGGTGAGCCCGGGCTTGAGCTTTTCCAGCATCTCGTCCGTGACGACGTTGCCCTGCTCGATGGCGATGCGATAGGGCTGGATGCAGCCGCCGACGAGCACGAGCAGCAGCAGGATCAGGCCCAGACGGGTGAGGGTGGGCATGCTTTGGCTTTGCTTCGGACACTGCATTAAACTGCCGCATGATACCGAACGCGGGGGTACCCTTCATCACGATATGAGTCAGAATCGCGCACCGGAGACGACCACGGACCTCAGGAAGGCGGGGCTCAAGGCGACGCTCCCGCGCCTCAAGATTCTGCAGATCCTCGAGTCCGCCGAGCATCCGCACCTCACGGCGGAGGAGGTGTACCAGCGCCTCCGCCAGGCTGGCGAGGAAGTCGGGCTCGCCACCGTCTACCGCGTGCTTACGCAGTTTCAGGCGGCCGGCCTCGTCATTCGGCACAACTTCGAGGGCGACCGCTCCGTGTTCGAGATCAATCAGGGCGGACACCACGATCACATGGTCTGCATGGAGTGCGGCCGCGTGTTCGAGTTCTTCGACCCCACCATCGAGCAGCGCCAGCGCAGCGTCGCCGAGAAGGCGGGTTTCATCATCGACGATCACTCGCTGTATCTCTACGGTGTCTGCGAGGGCATGAGAAAGCGCGGGAAGTGCTCCAAGCAGGACTGAGCGGGCCGCCTCCCCGAACTGACGCCCGGCGACGGACTCCCGAGAGCGCTACAGGGGTCTCCCGACAGTACCGCTGCCCGACATTCCTCTGACCGGGGCACCTTAGGCGATTCGGAATCCGGCACGAAAAGAAAGCCGCGCGCGCCTCGTGGCGTCGCGCGGCTTCGCTTCGGACGGCGCCGAACTTACTTTCCGACTCCGAGTCGGCCGCCCTTGCCGAGCCCGCCTTTGACTTCCTGTGCCTTGTAGTTGCGCAGCGCCCGCACC
>DATCLR010000211.1:0-5413 GCA_036563785.1 Burkholderiales bacterium
CCTCTCCGGCGGCCAGACCAACGAGGAGGCGACCGCGCATCTGAACGCGATGAACGCGCGCCATCCCAATCTGCCCTGGCCGCTCAGCTTCTCGTATTCGCGCGCGCTGCAGCAGCCGGTCATGGACACCTGGCGGGGCAACCCGGCGAAAGCCGCCGAGGCGCAGAAGCAGCTCCAGCGGCGCGCGCGCTTCAACGCGCTCGCGGCGACGGGAAGCTACAGGCCCGAAATGGAGCGCGAAGCCGCGTAAGACGATCGGCCGCCGGGGGTGCACCCCGGCGGCTTTTTCTCTCGGCGGCCCGTCGATTCGTCCGCGCGGCGGCGCGCGGCCATCCGGCCGTAGGCGCTCCGCTCGGATGCGTCCTCAGTGGACGCCGCCGGCCCGCGACGCCGCGACGGGCGGCACCTCCCCCGCCGAACTCTGCAGCAGCTTCTCCCGCAGCGCCTTCCAGCGCGGCAGGACCCTCTCGAGGTGCGCCTGTTTCACGTGGCCGAACCCGCGGATCTCCTCGGGCAGACGCGCGAGCGCCACGGCATCGTCGAGGCGCTCGCGCGTCAGCACCGCGCACACGGCCGCGACATCCGCACGGTACGCCTCGATCAACCGCCGCTCGGTGCGCCGCTCCGCCGTGCGGCCGAACGGATCGAACGGGGTGCCGCGCAGGAAGCGCAGCGCGGCGACGAAGCGCAGGACGAAGCGCAGCCACGGTCCGAGCTGCCGCTTCTGCAGGCGTCCGTGCGTGTCCCGACGCGCGAGCACCGGCGGCGCGAGGTGGAAGCGGATCGTGAAGGGACCTTCGAACGTCTCGTTCAGCTCGCGCTCGAATTCGCCGTCGGTGTAGAGGCGCGCCACTTCGTATTCGTCCTTGTACGCCATGAGCTTGAAGAGGTTCTGCGCGACCGCGCGCGTGAGCCGCTCGCCGGGGGCGACCCGACGCTCGGCCGCCTGCACCTCGCGCACGAAGCGCTCGTAGTCGGCCGCGTAGGCGCGGTTCTGATACTCGATAAGGAAGGCCGCCCGGCGCCCGATGAGCGCATCGAGCGTTTCCGGCAGCGGCGCGATCCTGCGCCGGGCGTCGACGATCCCCTCGACCTTCGCCTGATCGTGCGCCGCGCGCCGCCCCCAGGCGAACGCGCGCTTGTTGCTCTCGACCGCGGCCGCGTTGAGCTCGATCGCCCGCTCGATCGCCCCGGCCGACAGGGGCACCAGCCCTTTCTGATACGCGTAGCCGAGCATGAACAGATTGGTCGCGATCGCGTCGCCGACGAGCGCGGTGGCGAGGCGCGTCGCGTTCACGAAGTGGACGCGCTCGGCCACCGCTTCCGCGATCAGCCTGCGCACCTCCTCGGTCGGAAAGCGCCAGTCGGGTTCTGCGCGAACGATCCGGTCGGCTGTTCGTGCGTGTTGATCACGGCGACGGTGCGCCCCGGCCGCGTCCTGGAGATCGCCTCCTGGGCACCGGCGGTGAGCATGTCGCAGCCGAGGATCACGTCGGCCTCCCCCGTCGCGATGGACTGCGCGTGGATCGCGCCGGGGTTCGCCGCGAGCCGGATGTGCGACGTGACCGCGCCGTTCTTCTGCGCGAGACCCGTCATGTCGAGCACCGACACCCCCTTGCCCTCGAGGTGCGCCGCCATGCCGAGCAGCGCGCCGACGGTGATCACGCCGGTCCCGCCGATGCCGGTGACGAGAATGTTGTACGGACGGTCGAGCGCGGGCTTCTCGGGCTCGGGCAGCGCCGCGAAGAGGGCCTCGGCGTCGGGCCCCGCGGCGCGCGGCCGGCGCAGGCGCGCGCCTTCGAGCGTGACGAAGCTCGGGCAGAATCCCTCGAGGCACGAGTAGTCCTGGTTGCACGCGTACTGATCGATGGTGCGCTTGCGCCCGAGCTCGGTCTCGAGCGGCAGGATCGAGACGCAGTTCGACTGCGTCCCGCAGTCGCCGCAGCCTTCGCAGACCGCGGCGTTGATGAACACGCGCTGCGCGGCCTGCGGGTACTTCCCCTGCTTGCGCCGCCGGCGCTTCTCGGCGGCGCAGGTCTGGTCGTAGATGAGCACCGAGACGCCGCGGTATTCGCGCAGCTCCCGCTGCACCGCGTCGAGCTCGGCCCGGTCGTGCACCGTCGCGAACGCCGGAAGCCCCGCGCGGCCGCGGTAGCGCCCGGGATCCTCCGTCACGATCGCGAGGCGTTCGACGCCTTCCGCGGCGACCTGCTGCGCGATGCGCGGTACCGTGAGCGGCCCGTCGACCGGCTGCCCGCCGGTCATCGCCACCGCGTCGTTGTAGAGGATCTTGTACGTGACGTTCACGCGCGCCGCGACCGCGGCGCGGATCGCGAGGTAGCCCGAGTGGAAATACGTGCCGTCGCCGAGGTTGACGAACATGTGCTCGCGGCTCGAGAACGGCGCCTGGCCGATCCACGTGGCGCCTTCCCCGCCCATGTGCGTGATCGTCCGGTTGCTGTCGCCGTAGATGGCGGTCGCCATGGTGTGGCAGCCGATGCCCGCGAGCGCAAGGCTTCCTTCGGGCACGCGCGTGGAGGCGTTGTGCGGGCAGCCGGAGCAGTAATAGGCCGGGCGCGGCGGCGTGCTGTTCGCCCGGCTCAGCACCGCTTCCTTGGCTGCGAGGAACGCGAGCCGCGCCTCGATGACATCGCTCCGGTGGAAGCGGCCGATGCGCGCGGCGATGACGCGTGCGATCTGCGCCACCGTCAGGCCGCCCTTGGCCGGCAGCAGCCACTCGCCGTGCGGGGCGACCCACTCGCCCTTCTCGTCGAACTTGCCGATCACCCGCGGGCGCACGTCCTCGCGCCAGTTGTAGAGCTGCTCCTTGAGCTGGTACTCCACGATCTGGCGCTTCTCCTCGACGACGAGTATCTCCTCGAGGCCGCGCGCGAACTCGCGCACGCTCTCGGGCTCGAGCGGCCAGGGCATCGCCACCTTGAACACGCGGATACCGATGCGCGCCGCCGCGCGCTCGTCGATGCCGAGCTCCTCGAGCGCCTCGCGCACGTCGAGATACGACTTGCCGGAAGCGATGATACCGAGGCGCGCCTGCGGCGCATCGATCACGGTGCGGTTGAGCCTGTTGGCGCGCGCGTAGGCGAGCGCGGCATAGATCTTGTAGTCGTGCATCAGCGCTTCCTGCGCGAGCGCCTGCTGCCGGATCGAGCCCCGGTAGATGCGGTTGTTGAGCCCGCCGGGCGGCATGACGAAATCGTCGGGCAGCCGGATCTCGACGCGGAACGGATCGCCGTCCACCGACGCGCTCGATTCGGCGGTGTCGGACGTGACCTTGAAGCCGACCAGGCATCCGGAGAAGCGCGACATCGCCCAGCCGTGCAGCCCGAGGTCGAGGTACTCCTGCACGTTGCAGGGATAGAGCACCGGGATGACCGCCGCAGCGAACTGGTGGTCGCTCTGGTGCGGCAGGGTCGACGAGTACGCCGCGTGGTCGTCGCCAGCGACGAGCAGCACGCCGCCGTGCCGGGCGGTGCCGAAATGGTTCGCGTGCTTGAACACGTCGCCGCAGCGGTCGACACCCGGACCCTTGCCGTACCACATGGCGAAGATGCCGTCGTACGGCGACGAGCCGAGGAGGTGCACCTGCTGCGTGCCCCACACCGCGGTCGCGGCGAGGTCTTCGTTCACGCCCGGCTGGAAGCGGATATGGTGGGCGGCGAGGTGCGGCTGCGCCTCCCAGAGCGCCTTGTCGAGCCCGCCGAGCGGCGAGCCGCGATAGCCGGAGACGAATCCGGCGGTGTTGAGCCCGGCGGCCAGGTCGCGCAGCCGCTGCATGATGAGCAGCCGGACGAGCGCCTGCATCCCGCTGACGTACACGCGTCCCGAGGTCAGCAGATATTTGTCCTCGAGACTTGCCTGGGGCAACGGTGCGTTCATGCCTACCCTCCGGACCCGGTTCTCGGAAGTCCGCCGGCCTCCCCGTTCTCGCGGGCGTCCTTCGGCAAGTTTAGATCGCGAGCGCGCCGGCCCACAGTTCCGCCGGATGGTTCTCCCGACGACTCCGCTCCTTTTGACCCGCGCCGGAGCAGGCCGTTTACGGGCTCGCATCGACGGCGAGCCCGCCCGGCGCGATCAAGCTTCGAGATGGGCGTCGATGAGCCGCGCGACTTCGTCCGCGTGCGTGATCGCGAGGTCGTGTGTCCCTCCGGCGATAACCGCGAGGCGCGAGTTCGGCAACAGCCGATGCAATCGCTCCCCGACCGCGACGGGACTGATCGGATCGGCGTCGCCCCACAGCAGCAGCGTCGGGACCGCGATCGCCGGGAGGAACGCGCTCAAGTCCGACCGATCGTCGACGAACCAGCGGGGCGCGGCCGGATTCGCCGCGAGGAACTCCGCGCGCCAATCCTGCGCGCCGAGCGCGGACATGTCGAGGCCGCCGGAAGTGGCGCAAAGCACGAGATGCGTGATGGAATCCGGACGCGCGAGCGCGGCGCGCACGGCGATGACGCCGCCCATGGATTGCGCGACGAGCGCCGTGGGCCCCTCGAGCCGCTGCAGAACGCGCCGCACCAGGTCGTCGAGCCCGCGTACGGCAGGATCGTGCGGCAGCGAGCCGAAGCCGGGCCAGCCGAAATACAGTGCTCCGCGGACGTCGCGAGCCGTTCGCCCGCGGGCCGCCAGAACTCGGGGCCGCCGACGGCGCCGGGAAGAAAGAATATCCGCTCTGGCCGCATACCTGCCGGTGTAGCCGCCGATGGCGTGCGCCGCGATCCTAGCAAAGCGCCGCGGCGCCGGCAGCGGCGCCGGGTCCGGCGGCGCGCTAAGTGGGCGTGGCGAGCTTGAGACCGATCACGCCGGCCACGATGAGCCCGATGCTGAAAAGACGCGGCAGGTCCGGCGGCTCCCCGAGCAGCACGATGCCGAGCACGACCGTGCCCACCGCGCCGACGCCGACCCAGACGCTGTAGGCCGTGCCGACCGGAAGCTCTTTCATGGCCACACCGAGCAGCCACACGCTCACGATCATGGAAACGACGGTCCAGACGGTGGGGCCGAGCCGCGTGAAGCCCTCGGTGTACTTGAGCCCGATCGCCCAGCCGACCTCGAACAATCCGGCGATGAAGAGAATGACCCAGGCCATGTTCTTCTCGTGTGCAAGCGGGGCCGTCCCCGATCGACGTGCGGGCGGCGAGGTCGTCCTCGCGCCCGGCCCCGAAGGGCGCGGAAAGCGAAGCGCGGGAAGCGCGCTCAGCCCGGCGGCTCGCGCTCTCCCAGGTGCAGGTCGGCGACGCGGATGATCTTCATCGTATTCGTGCCGCCCGGCTTCGCGAGCGGTTCGCCGATCGTCAGGATCACGAGGTCGTCGTCGGTCACGGCCCCGCGGCGGCGCAGCTCGCCGACCGCCTGGCGCATCACGGTCGCCGGGTCGTTGCTGCTCTGCTGGAACTCG
>DATCLR010000212.1:0-24666 GCA_036563785.1 Burkholderiales bacterium
GTTCCCAGCACACCGACGCCATCGTGACCGAAGACTACACCCGCGCGCGCCGCTTCCTGCGCGAGGTCGACTCGAGCTCGGTGATGGTCAACGCCTCGACGCGCTTCACCGACGGCTTCGAGTACGGCCTCGGCGCCGAGATCGGCATCTCGACCGACAAGCTGCACGCGCGCGGTCCGGTCGGCCTCGAAGGCCTGACGTCGCAGAAGTACCTGGTGTTTGGGGACGGCCACGTCCGCGAATAAGAGCGAAGGTCGAGGGTGAAAGGGTCGCGCATCGGAGAACCGATGGGTCGTGATCGGATGCGTCTTTGCACGCCGCGCGCGGCGCGCCGGCTGACGCGCGGCCGGTGATCGGGCTGCTCGGCGGCACCTTCGATCCGGTGCACTACGGGCACCTGCGGCCCGCGCACGAAGTCTTGCGCCGCCTGGAGCTCGCGGAACTGCGGCTGGTGCCCGCCGCCCGGCCGCCGCATCGCCGCCCGCCGTTCGCGAGCCCGGAGCAGCGGCTGCGGATGGTGGAGCTCGCCGTTCCCGAGTTCCCCGGGCTCGCTGCGGACGACCGCGAGGTGCGCCGCGGGGGCGTGTCGTACACCGTCCCCACGCTCGAGGCACTGCGCGCCGAGCTCGGGTCGCACGTGCCGGTGTGCTTCGTGCTCGGCGCCGACGCCTTCGCCGGGCTTCCGTCCTGGCACCGCTGGGAGGCGCTGTTCGAGCTCGCGCACCTCGTCGTGATGGAGCGGCCGGGCGCGCCGCTGGCGCGCGAGGCCTTGCCGTCATGGGCGGCATCGCGGCTGTGCGATCCGCCGGAGGCGCTCGCTCGCCGCCCGGCCGGAAGCATCGTGCTCCTGCCCGTAACCCAGTACGACATTTCCGCGACGCGCCTGCGCGAGATCATCGCCCGCGGCGGCACGCCGTCGTTCGACGAAATCCCGCGCGCCGTCTGGGAATACATACAGCGCCACAACCTCTACCGGAGTACCGCCGCCTGATGCGCCCGACGCAACTGCGCAAGCTGATCCTCGACGCCCTCGACGACGCCAAGGCGCGCGACGTGGTCGTGCTGGACATGCGCAAAGTGGCGATGTTCACCGACTACATGATCATCGCGACCGGCACTTCGAGCCGGCACGTGGTCGCCGTCGCCGACAACGTCGTCGACCGCCTGCGCGAGCAGGGGTGCAAGCCGAAGGGGATCGAGGGCATGGAGGCGGGCGACTGGGTGCTGCTCGACTTCGGCGACGTGGTGGTGCACATCATGCGCGCGCAGACGCGCGCCTTCTACAACCTCGAGAAGCTCTGGAGCGAAGCGAAGCGTCTGCGCGGGTGAGCACGCTCCTCCGGGCTGCTTCGATTTCCTTGCGCGGCCTACCTCGACCGATCGTGACGACCCGACAGGGCCCTCCGTGCGCCGCTTCCGCACCGCCCGAGCGGCTGCGCATTGCCGCCCGCGGGGCCTCAGGGCGCGGGCGTCGAGTAGCGTGCGTGAATCGCGTCGATATCGGCGAGCGTCTCGGCGTCGAGCGTGAGGTTCACGCTGTCGATATTGCGCCGGAGCTGCTCGAGCGTGGTGGCGCCGATGATCGTCGCGGCGACGAACCAGCGCTGACGGACGAACGCGAGCGCCATCTGGTCGAGCGGCAGACCCCGGCGGCGTGCGAGGGCGGCGTACTCGGCCACGGCCGCGGCGACGGCGGGACGGGAGTTGCGGGGCTGGAAGTCCGGGAACAGCGTGAAGCGCGCGTTCTCCGGCCGGGCGCCGTCGAGGTACTTGCCGCTCAACCGCCCGCCCGCGAGCGGACTGTAGGCGAGGAGCGGCACGCGCTCGCGGAAGCTCGCCTCGGCGAGGTCGGTGTCGAACTGGCGGCTCACCAGGTTGTAGACGTTCTGTATCGACGCCGGCCGCGGCAGCCCGTGCCGGTCGGCTATCCAGCAGAAGCGCGCCAGTCCCCAGGCGCTCTCGTTCGAAAGCCCGTAATAGCGGATCTTGCCTTCGCGGATCAGCTCCGCGAACGCCTCGATCTGCTCCAGGATCGGGACCGTTTCGCGCTCGCGCCGCGGATTGAACTCGCTCGCGCCGAACATCTGCACGTTCCGGTCCGGCCAGTGGATCTGGTAGAGGTCGATGTAGTCGGTCTGCAGGCGCGCGAGGCTGCCCTCGACCGCTTCCCGGATGTTCGCGCGGGTGAGCGCGGTCTTGCCGCCGCGCAGCCAGTCGCGCCGCCCGGGGCCCGCGATCTTGGTGGCGACGACGAGCCGGTCGCGCGGCTGCCGCTTGAGCCAGTTTCCGAGGTAGCGCTCGGTGCGGCATGCGGTCTCGGCGCGCGGCGGCACCGGATACATCTCGGCCGTATCGATGAAATTGATGCCGTGCGCGACCGCGTAGTCGAGCTGGGCGTGCGCTTCGGCTTCGGTGTTCTGCTGGCCCCACGTCATGGTTCCGAGGCACAGCTGCGAAACGTGCAGATCCGTTTCGCCGATCCGGTTGTACTGCATCGGCGCTCCTCGCGGGTTTGCGGCGACGTTCAGCGCTCGTTCGGCAGGCGCAAGGTAAAGAGCGGGCTCAACGTCCGGCGGATCTCCTCGATGCTCACGTGCTCGGCCATTCCCGGGTAGGACCAGCGCAGGCAGGTGAGGCGATACACGTCGGGCTCGGCGGGCGAGTGCAGGTCCATGCGCGTGACGTAGGAGTAGAGCGGCACGCCGCCGTCCGGCTCGCCGGCGTAGAGGCCGAACGAGAACCCCGCGAGCTGCAGCCCGCCGAGCGCCGAATAGTTACCGTCGACACGATACTGGCGTGCGCGCGTGACCGTGATTTCCTGCGGTTGCACCGTGCGCGCCTCATCGACGCGCGTGTAGAGTTCGAACTTGCAGAACGGCTCGTAGGCCTGCACCTGGTTCATCGGAAGCACCCGTCCGTTCTGCACGTGCAGGCTCACCTGGCCGGGCGCGAAGGACAGCGGCTGATTGAGCGAGAGGCGCGAGCCGTCGGGAACGACGTAGTACGGCGACTCGACATCGCCCCGGTACGACTGGCAGCCGGCGACGAGCAGTAAGGCGAGCGAAGAAAGAGCGACTCTGGCACGCATTCCGCACCTCCTTGGCCGAGCCATTATAGCGGGGCCGGCCGCCCCGGGATGCCGCTGCCGCGCGCGCCGGGAAGCGGCCGCCGCGCACCGGGCATCGCGGATAGAATGGCCATGGGTTCTCCGAGGCGCGCGACATATGCAGGTGCTCCTTCTCGCCGTCGGAACGCGCATGCCCGCCTGGGTACAGGCCGGCTTCGACGACTACGCAGCGCGGCTGCCCCCGCAGCTCCGTCTCGTGCTGCGCGAGATTCCGGCGGGTCGCCGTACCAGGGGTGCGGATCTCGCCCGCATCGTGCGCGAGGAGGGAGAGCGCCTGCTGGCCGCGATTCCCCCGCGGGCGCGCGTGGTCGCGCTGGATCGCCAGGGCCGGCCCCTGTCGAGCGAGACGCTCGCGGCCGAGCTCGAGAAACAGCTCGGACGGGGTGAAGATCTCGTGCTCCTCGTCGGCGGTCCGGAGGGCCTCGCGTCTGCGTGCCTCGCGCGCGCCGCCGACCGCTGGTCGCTCTCGCGCCTGACGTTCGCGCATCCCCTGGTGCGCGTGATCGTTGCCGAACAGATCTATCGCGCGTGGAGTATCCTCAACAACCTGCCGTACCACCGCTGACGTCGATGCTCTACCTCGCCTCCGCTTCGCCGCGCCGCCAGGAGCTGCTGCGTCAACTGGGGCTGCGCTTCGACGTTATAGTTCCCGACGTTCCGGAGACGCCGGCGCCCGGCGAGGATGCGCGCGCGTACGTGACCCGCCTGGCGCGCCAGAAAGCCGAGCGCGCGCTGGCGCTGATCCGGGCTCGGGGGCTGCCCGAAGGCGCTGTGCTCGGCGCCGACACCGAGGTGGTTCTCGACGGCGAGATTCTCGGCAAACCGCGCGATCGCGCGCACGGCCTCGCCATGCTCGCGCGGCTGTCCGGCCGCACGCACGAGGTGTTGACCGCCGTTTGTCTCCTCCATCAGGATGCCAGACACGAGGCGCTGTCCGAGAGCCGGGTAACCTTCGGGCCGATCGCGCCGGCGGACCTCGAACGGTACTGGGAGACGGGCGAGCCGGTCGGCAAGGCGGGCGGCTACGCGATTCAGGGTCGGGCGGCGGCGTTCATCGAACGCATCGAGGGCAGCTACTCGGGGATCGTCGGGTTACCGCTCTATGAAGTCGCACAGCTGCTCAAGCGGGTCGAGGACTAGCGGCGCTGCCGAAGGCGGGGCGGCCCGAATTCGCGCCAAGTGTCCGTGCCCGGATGCGCGCGCCGAAGCCGGGCGTAGCCGCGAGACGGCGCCCGGAGCGGCCGGAAGGATCGGAGCGTGCCGCAGGCCATGAGCGAAGAGATCCTCATCAACGTCACGCCGCAGGAGACGCGCGTCGCCGTGATCGAGAACGGCGTGCTGCAGGAAGTGCACATCGAGCGCGCCCGTAATCGCGGAATCGTCGGCAACATCTACAAGGGCCGCGTGGTGCGCATCCTGCCGGGCATGCAGGCGGCGTTCGTGGAGATCGGGCTCGAGCGCGCCGCGTTCCTGCACGCCGCCGATATCCGTCCCTGGCTGGAGAACGGTGCGCGCCCCGCACCGCTCGAAACCGCCGGCACCAACGCGCTCGCCCGCGCGCCGCAGGGGGCGTCCTCGGCGGCGCCGCGCATCCACGAGCTGCTCCACGAAGGGCAGGAGATCGTGGTGCAGGTGGTGAAGGATCCGCTCGGCAGCAAGGGCGCGCGCCTCACGACGCAGATTACGCTTCCCGCGCGCTACGTCGTGTTCATGCCGTACACGCGCCACATCGGCGTGTCGCAGAAGATCGGCGACGAGCAGGAGCGCGAGCGGCTGCGCGCGCTCATGCGCGCCGCGGTGGGCGACGGCGACGAGGGCGGCTACATCCTGCGGACCGCCGCGGAGACCGCGACCGAGCAGGAGATCAGGAACGACGTGGTGTATCTGCGGCGCGTCTGGGCCGCGTGCCAGGAGCGCGCCCGCGCCGCCAAGCCGGGGGAGCTGATCCACGAGGACCTGAGCCTGCCGCTGCGCGCCATGCGCGATCTCGTGCGCGACAACGTCGAGAAGATCCGCATCGATTCCCGCGAGACCTACCAGAAGGCGGTCGAATTCGCGGCCGAGTTCATCCCCGAGATCGCCGACCGCATCGAGTACTACCCCGGCGAGCGGCCGATCTTCGATCTCTATGCGGTCGAGGACGAAATCCAGAAGGCGCTCGCGCCGAAGGTGCTGCTGAAGAGCGGCGGTTATCTCGTCATCGACCAGACCGAGGCGATGACGACGATCGACGTCAACACCGGCGCGTTCGTGGGGCGCAAGAACCTCGAGGACACGCTGTTCAAGACCAATCTGGAAGCGGCCCAGGCGATCGCGCGGCAGCTGCGGCTGCGCAACCTGGGCGGCATGATCATCATCGACTTCATCGACATGGAGGACGCCGATCACCGGCGCGCGGTGCTGCGCGCGCTCGAGAAGGCGCTCGCGCGCGACCGCACCAAGGTGCACATGACCGAGATGTCTCCGCTCGGGCTGGTGGAGCTGACGCGCAAGCGCACGCGCGAAAGCCTCGAACGCCTGCTGTGCCAGCCCTGTCCGGTGTGCCAGGGGCGGGGCACGGTCAAGACGCCGCAGACCGTGTGCTACGAGATTTTCCGCGAGATCCTGCGCGAAGCGCGGCAGTTCGGCGCCGACGAGTATCTGGTCGTGGCTTCGCAGCCGGTGATCGATCTTCTGCTCGACGAGGAGGCGGAGAGCCTGATGCGGCTGCAGGAGTTCATCGGCCGTCCGATCCAGCTCAAAGTCGAGCCGCTTTACCACCAAGAACAGTACGATGTGGTGCTGCTCTGAGCGGACCGCGGCGCCGGTCGCCCGCTTCGTTCCGGGGGCGGGCCGATTGCCGTGAAGCACGACGCCGCGCGCAGCGCCGCCGATACCATGCCCGGCCCGACCACGAGCCGCCCCCGCAGGTCTCGCTACGTCCGCTACGCCGCGATCGCGCTCGCGTTCGCGGGCGTCGCCGCCGCCGCGCTTTACGTCGCCGCGCGGACGTACCTGCCCGCGGTGCTCGCGCGCAAAGGCGACGTCGAAGCGCAGCTCAGCGCTATGCTGCAGCAGCCGGTGCGCATCGGACGCATGGAGATCCTCTGGGACGGCATCAATCCGGGCGTGCAGGCATGGGACGTGATCGCGTACCGCAGCGACGGCGTACAGGCGGCGGTCCGTATCGCGGAGCTGCACGTGATCTTTGCACCGCTGCCGCTGCTCGCCGGACGCCTCGAAATCCATCGGCTCGTGCTCGTGCGGCCATGGGTCGCGCTGATGCGCCGGGCAGACGGGAGCATCGGGATCGTCGGCATCGAGCGCCGGAGCGACGGGGCCGAGCCCGGCGGCGCGCTCGCCTGGATGCTCGCGCAGCGCCGTCTCGTCGTTCGGGACGGCGAGCTCGACTGGTCGGACGCGCTCGACTCCGAAGGGGCGATTCGCGTCTCCGGCATCCATCTGCGGCTCGCCAACGCGGGCGAGCGCCACCGGCTGTTCCTCAAGGCCGACTTTCCACCTGCGCTCTGCGCCGATTGCCGGCTACGCGCCGACGTGAGGGGGATGCCGGGCCGCGGGCCCTGGAGCGGCGAGATTTCCGTGCGCGCGCACGGATTCCGGTTCGAGGCGCTGCCGCTCGTGGCGCGTGAGCGTCTGCCAGGGGCCGCGCGCGGTCACGTCGATGCGGAGCTTGCGGCAACGGTGGAGGCTGGCCGGCTGGTAAAGGTGCAGGGTACGCTCAGCGCGGCGCAGCTCGAGCTTCCCGGTGTTCTCGACGCGCCGTTCACCGCACACCGCATCGCGGGGCAGCTCGACTGGACGCGCTCGGCAGCCGGCTGGCAGGTCGAGCTCTCGCGCCTGACGATCGGGCTCACGCGCGCGCCCTGGTACGCGGGCGACGTGCATCTCGCCCGCCGCGGCAGCGAGACCGTTCTGCGGGTAGAGCACATCGACCTCGACGACCTCACCGCTTTCGCGCGACGCCACGCGGCGCAGTCGCCCGCGCTCGCCCGCTGGGCCGAGATCGGGCCGAGCGGGCGCGTGTTCGAGCTGTCGGCACGGCTGCGCGGGCCGCTCGCCGCGCCGGACGACTATGGGCTCGAAGCGCGGCTCGAGCGCGTCGGCACGGCTGCACACGCCCGCCGGCCGAGCGTGAGCGGCGTCAGCGGCCGGCTCGTCGCCGCGGCGGACGGCGGACGGTTCGAGCTCGACGCGACGAATCTGTCGGTGCGGCTGCCGACGGTTTTTCGTGCGGCGCTCACGGCGAGGCGTGCCCGCGGCTCGTTGCGCTGGCTCAAGACCGATTCGGCGTGGCAGGTCGACGGATCCGATCTGCACGTCGAGAGCGCCGACGGCAAGGGCGACGGCACCCTGCGGCTCGTGCTTCCATTCGATCGTGCGCGCTCGCCGGTGCTCACGTTGCAGGTCGACTTTCGGGACGGCAACGGCGCACACGCACGACGCTATTTCCCGGCGCAGCGCCTGCCGCCCAATGTGCTCGCGTGGATGGAATCGGCCTTTCTCGGCGGCCGCGTCGTCTCGGGCAGCCTGCTCTACGACGGCCCGATCCGCGCATTTCCGTTCGAGCAGGGCGAGGGGCGCTTCGAGCTGCGCGCCCGCGTGCGCGACGCCGTGTACCGCTATCTGCCGGGCTGGACGCCGCTCGCGAACGCGCAGGTCGAGGTGGCGATCGACGGCGCCGATGCGGTCATCACGGGACAGGGTCGTATAGGCGCGCTCATCGCCCGCGACGTGCGCGTCGAGGTGGCGCGCCCGCCGGGCGAGACGCACCGTGTCGTGCGCGTCACGGGCAAGGTGGACGGGCCGGTCGCCGAGACGGTGCGCATCCTGCGCGCGGTCGACGATCCGGACGCGCATTGGCGCGAGCCGCTCCGCGCGCTCGAGCACGTTTCGGGCGCCGGCGCGCTTGCGCTCGATGTGCGTGTGCCTCTCGGGGGCGGGCGGCCCACGTTCGACGCGGCCTATCGCTTCGAGAACGCGGCGTTCAGGCTCGCGAACGGCAGCGGCATCGAGGCGGCGGCCGGCACGCTGCGCATCGGCGAGCGGGGGCTGCGCGCGGCGAACGTGCGCGCGACGCTTTTCGGCGGTCCGCTCGAGCTGACGGCGGCTACCGAAGACGAGACGCTTCGGCTTCGGGCACAGGGGCGCGCTCGGGTGGCGGAGATCGTGCGCGGAAGCGACCTGCTGACGGCGCGGCTGACGGGTACGCTTCCGTGGTCGCTCGAGTGGGAACAGGGCGCGGGTGCGCCGGCCTTCCGCTTCGAGGCGGATCTGCGCGAGCTGCGCAGCCGGCTTCCGCCGCCGCTCGCGAAGAGCGATGCCGGCGGCGCCGAGCGGCTGCGCCTTGCGACCGTGACCGGCGCGGGGGACACGCTCGTTGTTGCGCTCGATGCCCTGCCGCTCGCGAGCGGCACATTCGCGCTCGCACGCGACGGCCGCCGCTGGCGTTTCGACAGAGGGCGTCTCGACTTCGGCCGGCCTGCCGCACCGCTTCCCGAGACGCCGGGCCTCGCGGTCGGTATCACCGCCGACGCGCTCGATATCGACGAATGGGCGCCGCTTCTGCGTAGCGGCGACGAGAAAGTGGGGTCGCCGGTTTCAGTGAATGCGGTTTCGGCCGACATCCGGCGTCTCGGCCTGCTCGGCCGCGATTGGGGGCGCGTCCTCGCGCACGTCGTGCGGCACGGCAATGCGTGGCGGGCGGTGCTCGACGCGGAGGCGGCGACCGGCGAGCTCGTGTACGCGCCGCAAGAAAGCCCGCCGCGCCTGCGGCTCGACCTCGTGCACCTGCGGCTCGCCCCCCGGCGTGATGGGGCGCCGGACGTCCGCCGGTACGAAGGCGAGCTGCCCGATCCGCGGCGTCTACCGGTCGTGGAGCTGCGGGCAGCGTCGGTCGAGCACCAGGGGCGGCGATTCGGAGCGCTCGCTTTCGATGCGCGTCCGCACCCGCAAGGCTGGCGCATCGAACGTTTCGAGCTCACCCGGCCCGAAACGCATGTCACGGCGCGCGGCGACTGGCGGCGCATCGGCGTGCACGATGCGAGCGAGATTGTGCTCGAGCTCCGGAGCGAGGATCTGGGTACGGCCCTCGCCGCCTGGGGCATACCCGGCCAGCTCTCGGGCGGCAAGTTCGACGTGCGCGCGGAGCTAGGCTGGCCCGGGTCGCTGCTGCGGCCTACGCTCGCGGGCCTCGGCGGAAAAGTCGAGATAGCGGGAGAAAAGGGCCGCTTCCTGCAGTTCGATCCCGGCGCGGCGCGTCTCTTCGGGCTCCTCGATCTGCGCTCGATCGGCCGCTATCTCACGCTCGATTTCAGCCCTGCATTCGGCAAGGGTTACGCTTTCGACACCATGGAAGGTGTCCTCACGATCGAGCACGGCAACGCCTCGACCACCCGTTTCGTTGTTGCCGGTCCGCAGCTCAACCTCAGCGCAATCGGCCGGATCGGGCTGGCCACGGAGGATTACGATCTCGTTCTCGAGGCGAGCCCGCGCATCGGCGACACCCTCACGCTCACGAGCTGGGGCCTGTTCGGCCCGCAGGCGGCGGCCGCCGTCTACACCCTGCGCAAGCTCTTCAAGCGGCAGCTGCAGGAGAGCACGCGGGTGGCGTACCGAATCGTCGGCCCGTGGGAGAATCCGACGATTACCCGCCTCATGCGCGAACCTGCTAAGGAACCCGCCGCGGAGGCCCCGCCGCCGGACCAGCCACCCTGAGCGGCTATGGTATTCTTGCCTGTCGTCGGCCTGTCGATTCCCGCCCGTTCATGACCCTCGTTGCCGCCCTTCAGATGACCTCCGGGAACCGCGTTGAAGCGAACCTGGAGCAGGCGGAGCGGCTCATTGCCGAGGCGGCCGAGCGGGGTGCCCGGCTCGCCGTCCTTCCGGAGAACTTCGCCCTGATGGCCGGAAGCGACGCCGAGCGGCGCGCGGCGGCCGAGCCGGACGGCCAGGGGCCGATCCAGGATTTCCTGGCGGCCATGGCGCGGCGCCACGGCCTCTGGCTGGTCGGGGGAACGATTCCTCTACAGACACCGGGGGAAAAGGTGTACGCGGCCTGCCTGCTTTACGATGCCCGCGGCGAGCGTGTGGCGCGGTACGACAAGATTCATCTCTTCGACGTCGAGCTCGGAAACGGCGAGCGGTATTACGAGTCAAACGGGATCGAGGCGGGACGAAGCCCGGTCGTCGCTCGAACCCCCTTCGGGAACATCGGTTTGAGCGTGTGCTACGACGTTCGCTTTCCGGAGCTCTACCGCCGCCTGATCGACCTGGGAGCGGAGATTCTGGTCGTACCCTCCGCGTTCACCGCCTATACCGGGCGCGCGCACTGGGAAACCCTGGTGCGGGCGCGGGCGATCGAGAATTCGGTTTATGTCGTGGCCGCCGCGCAGACGGGGCGCCACCCGAACGGACGGGAAACGCACGGCGACAGCATGATTGTCGGTCCGTGGGGCGAGGTGATCGCTCGTCTGCCGCAGGGCTCGGGCGTCGTGCTGGCGGAGTGCGA
Organism: Burkholderiales bacterium; assembly: GCA_036563785.1. Taxonomy (GTDB): domain Bacteria; phylum Pseudomonadota; class Gammaproteobacteria; order Acidiferrobacterales; family Sulfurifustaceae; genus JACQFZ01. The sequence goes on from DATCLR010000212.1 coordinate 10,635, forward strand.
GCTCGAGCAAGTGCGCCGGGTGCGCCGCCAGCTGCCGAGCATCGAGCACCGCCGGTTCCGGTAACCGCTCGCCGACTGCGCTGCCCGTTTCCCTTGCTCGCATCGACGCAGGGGGCGGCTGCTTTCGTTCGGCCCGACGGCTCCGCGGCCGCGCAACCGTACGCAGACTTCTTGCAGGAGAACAGGTTGGACACGTCGACGCATCTCGTGGAACAGGCCCGCAAGTCCCTGCTCGAGCCGGCCGGGCTCGGCGACGCCGAGCTCGCGCGCCTGATCGGCACCCTCATGAGCGGGCGGATCGATCACGGCGATCTCTACTTTCAGTACAGCCGGCACGAATCGTGGTCCCTCGAAGAGGGTCAGGTGAAGTCGGGCGCGCACAGCATCGAATCGGGCGTGGGCGTGCGCGCCGTCGCCGGCGAGAAGTCGGGGTTCGCCTACTCGGACGATCTGGTCCTGCCGGCGCTGCTCGAAGCGGCGGGCGCCGCGCGCGCGATCGCGGCCCACGGGGGCGAGGGGCGCGCGCCGATCCGATGGCGCAGCGGCGAGGGACTGCGGCTCTACTCGCCGTCCGATCCGATCGCGAGCCTCGACGACCGGGAGAAGGTGGCGCTGCTCGAGCGCATCGAGCGCGAGGCGCGTGCGCAGGATCCGCGCGTGAAGCAGGTGATGGCGAGCCTGTCGGCGGTGCACGAAGTGATCCTGATCGTGCGCAGCGACGGCGTGCTCGCGGGCGACGTGCGTCCGCTCGTGCGCGTCAACGTGACGGTGATCGCGGAGGCGGGCGGGCGGCGCGAGATGGGCAACGCCGGCGGCGGCGGCCGCTTCACCTACCAGGAGCTGCTCGAGGGCGACACGGTGACCGGCTACGCGCGCGAGGCCGTGCGCCAGGCGCTGGTCAATCTGGAGGCGGCGCCGGCGCCGGCGGGCGAGATGACGGTGGTGCTCGGTCCCGGCTGGCCGGGGATCCTGCTGCACGAGGCGATCGGCCACGGGCTCGAGGGCGACTTCAACCGCAAGGGAACCTCGGCGTTCGCGGGCCGCATCGGCACCCGCGTCGCCGCGCCCGAAGTAACGGTGGTCGACGACGGCACGCTCGCCGGGCGGCGCGGTTCGCTCAACGTCGACGACGAGGGCACGCCCACCCAGTGCACGGTGCTCATTGAGAACGGCGTGCTCAAGGGCTACATGCAGGACCTCATGAACGCGCGGCTGATGGGCGTCGCGCCGACCGGCAACGGCCGGCGCGAATCGTACGCGCATCTGCCGATGCCGCGCATGACCAACACTTACATGCTCGCCGGCCGGCACGATCCGCGGGAGATCATCGCGTCGGTGGAGCGCGGGCTCTACGCGGTCAATTTCGGCGGCGGCCAGGTGGACATCACCTCCGGCAAGTTCGTGTTCTCCGCGTCCGAGGCATATCTCATCGAGCACGGACGCGTCACGCGGCCGGTGAAAGGTGCGACGCTGATCGGAAACGGTCCGGACGTGCTCACCCGCGTCACGATGGTCGGCAACGACCTCGAGCTCGACACCGGCGTCGGCACCTGCGGCAAGGAAGGGCAGAGCGTGCCGGTCGGCGTCGGGCAGCCGACGCTGCGCATCGACGGGCTCACGGTCGGAGGAACGCAGACATGAGCGCCACCGAGATCGCACGGCGCGATGAACCGGTCTTCGGCGAGCCGGCGCGCGAGCGCCTCGCCGACATCGCTCAGGCCGCGCTCGAGGAGGCGCGGCGCCAGGGCGTGAGCGCCGCGGAGGCGGCGGCGCATCTCTCCCAGGGGCTTTCCGTCACGGTACGGCTCGGCGAGGTGGAGACCGTCGAGCAGACGCGCGATAAGGGGTTGAGCGTCACCGTCTACTTCGGTCATCGCACCGGCTCGGCGAGCACGACCGACCTCTCCCCGGCGGCGGTACGCGACACGGTGCGCGCCGCCTGCGCGATCGCCCGCTACACGGCGGAAGACCCCTGCGCGGGCCTCGCCGACCCGGACACGCTCGCACGCGATATCCCGGACCTCGATCTGCTGCATCCGTGGAATCCGGGCGTCGACGGGGCGATCGCGATCGCGCGCGAATGCGAGGGCGCGGCGTTCGCGCTCGACAAGCGCATCACCAATTCCGAAGGCGCGACGCTCTCGACCTACGAAGGTGTCGAGGTCTACGCCAACACCCACGGCTTTCTCGGCACGCTCGCCGGCACCCGCCACAACCTCTCGGCGGCGGTCATCGCGCAGGACGCGGGCGGGATGCAGCGCGACTTCTGGTTCACCGTCGCCCGGCGCCCTGGCGAGCTCGAGGCGGCGTCCGACGTCGGCGCCCGCGCGGCGCGCCGCGCGCTGCGGCGGCTCGGTGCGCGCAAGCTCCCGACGCGGCGCGCCCCGGTGATCTACGAGGCGCCGGCGGCGGCGAGCCTGTTGTCGCACTTCACGGCCGCCGTGCGCGGCGAGAGCCTCTACCGGGACGCCTCGTTCCTCCTGGGCGCGCTCGGGAAGCCGGTTTTCCCCGAGTTCGTCCGCATCCACGAGCAGCCGCACCTCAAGGCCGGGCTCGGGAGCGCGCCGTTCGACAACGAGGGTGTGGCGACCGCGCCGCGTGACCTCGTGCGCGAGGGCGTGCTGCAGGGCTACGTGCTCGACTCGTACTCGGCGCGCAAGCTCAAGATGCGCACGACCGGGAACGCCGGCGGGGTGCACAACCTCACCATCGATCCGGGACCGCTCGGCTTCGAGCAGCTGCTCAAGCAGATGGGCACGGGGCTGCTCGTGACCGAGCTCATCGGCTTCGGCGTCAACATCGTGACCGGCGACTACTCGCGCGGCGCGGCCGGCTTCTGGGTCGAGAACGGCGAGATCGCCTATCCGGTCGAGGAGATCACGATCGCGGGCAACCTGCGCGACATGTTCCGCGGCATCGTCGCGGTGGGAGCCGACGTCGACATCCGCGGCAACATCCGTACCGGGTCGATTCTCATCGACTCGATTACCATCGCGGGGAATTAGCTCTATCGCTGCCGTCGTCCGCGGCGGGTCGCGCGGACCGCCGCGGGCGCGCAGCTGCCCGGAGCGCAGGAAGCGCGAGCACCGACGGGGCGGTTTCGCTTCCGTCCGCGATTCCGGTGACTCCCGCGAAATCGCTTTGCGATTCGGGTTGCGGCGCATAAACTTTGCGCGCCGCGAACGGGGTTCCGCGATGGCGAAAGCGCGCACAGCACAGAAGCCGGACTACCTGAGCTCGACGCTCGCGGCGCTCGAAGCCGGCGATCCCGCGCGCGTGCGCGAGCTGTTCGCCGACATGCACCCGGCGGACATCGCGACCGTCCTCGAAGGCATTCCGCCGGAGAGCCGCGCGACGGTCTGGCAACAGGTCGACGTCGCGAAGATGGGCGAGGTGCTCCTCGAGCTGCCCGAGTCCATGCGCGCCGACCTGCTCGCGACCCTGGACGACGAGACCGTCGTCGCCGCGGTCCGCGATCTCGACACCGACGACATCGCGGACCTGATCCCGGAGCTTTCCGACAAGCTCATCGCCCAGATCCTGTTCGCCCTCGACAAACAGGATCGCCAGCGGCTCGACACGGCGCTGTCGTTCCCCGAGGACACCGCCGGCGGTCTGATGAATCTCGACGTCGTGACGGTACGCGAGAACATCACGGCCGAAGTGGTGCTGCGCTACCTGCGCCGCCGGGGCGAACTGCCCGAGCACACGAACCTCATCTTCGTCGTCGATCGGGGCGACCACCTGCTCGGAGCGCTGCCGGTCACGCGGCTGCTCACGGCCGATCCGTGGCAGCGGGTGTCGCAGATAATGGAGCGCGACGTCATCGCGTTCGCGGCGCACACGCCCGACCGCGAAGTGGCGGACGCGTTCGAGCGCTACAACCTCGTGTCCGCACCGGTGGTCGACGAGAACAACCGGCTGCTCGGCCGCATCACCGTGGACGACGTGGTCGACGTGATTCGCGAGGAGGCCGACCGCGAGATCCTGCACCTGGTGGGACTGCGCGAGCAGGAGGATCTGTTCGCGAACGTCTGGCAGACGGTGCGCAACCGCTGGGGCTGGATCGCGATCAATCTCGTCACCGCGTTCATCGCTTCGCGCGTCATCGGAATATTCGAGGGCACTATCGAGCGGCTCGTGGCCCTCGCGTCGCTCATGCCGATCGTGGCCGGCGTCGGCGGCAACACCGGCAACCAGACGCTGACGATGATCGTGCGCGCGCTCGCGCTCGGGCGCATCAATCCGACGCACGCCCGTGCCCTGTTCGCGAAGGAGATCGGATTGAGCCTTCTGAACGGCCTCGTCTGGGGCGGGCTCCTCGGCGTCGTCGCCTACTGGCTCTACGGCAGCGTCGGGCTCGGCCTTGTCATGACGGCGGCGATGACGCTCAACCTCATGCTCGCCGCCGTCGCCGGCGTCTCGATTCCGCTCATCCGTCACCGCCTCGGGCGCGATCCTGCACAGGGCTCGAGCGTGCTGATCACGGCGATCACGGACAGCGGCGGTTTCTTCATCTTCCTCGGCCTCGCGACGCTGGTGCTGCTCTGAGCGTCGGCTCCTCGACGCTCGGGCGCCGGTGCGGGGCGGCCCCGTTCGTCCGTACGTAGCCGGAAATCGACCCTTCATCTTCCGCGGCTTGCGGCCGCGGACTCCTGTGCAATAGTTGAAACGAAGGGGAGAGAGTCTGAGATGGCGCCGCCGAACGTACTGCAGGTTCTGACGCGCGCGATCAGGGAGCGTCGGCTGGTCGCGCTGCGCTACCAGGATCAGCGCGCCGTGCGCGTGGTCGAGCCGCACGCGGTCTATACCGACGAGTACTCGCAGCTCATGCTCGACGCCTATCAGGTGCGCGGCTACTCGTCGTCCGGCCGGCCGCTGCCGTTCTGGCGGCCGTTCCGCGTCAGGCGTATCGCGACTGTCGAGCTGCTGAAGGAGACGTTCCAGCCGCGCACGGCCGAGGGCTTCAGCCCCTCCCGCCTCAAGTACCGCAACGGCCTCGTCGCCATCGTCGAAACCGCGCAGCCGGCCTTCGCTTATCCCCCCGAGGCGCTGCTCGAGGTCGGGCCGCCGCGGCCGCCGCATCTGCGCCGCGCGGTCTGAGCGGCGCCCGGGGGGGGTGCACGCGAGCCCATGCGCCCGCGGGCCGCGCCGGGGCGCTGGCTAGTACTCGTCCTCGCTGTTGAGCGAATCCACGAGCTCGTGCACCGCGTGCGTGTCGCGGCTCGCGAGCGCGCGGCGCGCGTAGCGCGCGAGCTTGCGGGCGTGGCTCTTCAGCACGTTGCGCTTCACCATGAGCAGCGTCGCCGGGTGCATGCTGAACTCGCGCAGCCCGAGCCCCAGGAGGAGCCGCGTGTAGCGCGTGTCGCCCGCCATCTCGCCGCACATCGCCACCGGGATGCGCGCCTTGGCGCCGACCTCGATGGTGCGCGCGATGAGCCGCAGCACCGCCGGGTGCAGCGGATCGTAGAGATAGCTCACCGCATCGTCGGTGCGATCGATAGCCAGCGTGTACTGGATGAGGTCGTTCGTGCCGATCGAGAAGAAGTCGAGGTAGGGCGCGAACAGATCGGCCGAGATCGCGGCCGCCGGCACCTCGATCATGCCGCCGATCGGGATGCGCGGATTGAACTTCTCGCCTTCGCGCCGCAGGCTCGCCTTGGTTTCGTCGATCAGGTCGAGCACGCGGAACAGCTCGTCCTGGCTCGAGAGCATCGGGATCATGAGGCGCACGCGCCCGTGCGCCGACGCGCGCAGGATCGCCCGCAGCTGCGGGCGGAACCACGCGGGATCGTGCAGGCACAGGCGCACGGCGCGCAGCCCCAGCGCCGGATTGACGGTGCCGCGGGTGGCGGCGCCATCCACCTGCTTGTCCGCGCCGATATCGATGGTGCGGATCGTGACGGGCTTGCCGGGGAGCGCTCGCACCACCCGCGCGTACGCGCGGTACTGCTCCTCCTCGCTCGGCGGCACCGAGCGGTTCATGAACAGGAATTCGGTGCGGTAGAGCCCGATGCCGGCGGCGTTGGCCTCGATCGCCGCTTTCACGTCCGCGGGCAGCTCGATGTTCGCCTGCAGGATCACCGGCTCCCCGTCGAGCGTCACGGCGCGGCTCTTGCGCAGCCGTGCGAGCTCCTGGCGGCGGCGCAGGATGTCGCGCTGGCGGCGGCGGTACTCGGCGACGGTGCGCTCGTCGGGCGCGATGATGAGCACGCCGCGCTTGCCGTCTACGATGATCTGCTCGCCGCCGCGCACGTAGGCGGTGGCGTTGTGCACCCCGACGATGGCGGGGATGCCGAGGCTGCGCGCGAGGATGGCGGTGTGCGAGATCGGGCCGCCCATGGTGGTGACGAACGCGTTGATGCGCTTGTGCTTCAGCACCACCGTGTCGGCCGGGGTGAGGTCGGTCGCGACCACGATCTCGCCCGGGTCGAGCTTGTCGTCCTCGTCGGTGTCGCGGTTGAGCAGCAGGCGCAGCACCCGTTCGACGACCTGGCGCACGTCGGTCTTCTTGTTGCGCAGGTACGGATCTTCCATCTGCTCGAAGATCTCGGAGAGCTGATCCGCCTGCAGCTTGAGCGCCCATTCGGCGTTGAGCCGCCGGCTGCGGATGATCTCGATGGGCGCCTCCGAGATCATCTTGTCCTCGAGGATCAGCATGTGGGCGTCGATGAAGCTCGCCGCCTCGGCCGGAGCATCGGCGGGAATCTGGGCGCGAATGCGCTGCAGGCTCGCGCGCGCCGCCTTGACGGCGGCGACGAAGCGCTCGACCTCCGCCTCCACCTCCTCGGGACGCAGGCTGCGCGGGACGATGTCCGGCAGCTCGCGCGACAGCACGAAGGCGCCGCCGATGCTGATGCCGTCGCTGACGCCGGCGCCGTAGAGCGCGAGCACTACGCCTCCTCCCCGAAGCGGTTGGCGACGAGCCGCGCCAGGGCCTCGACCGCCTTGGCTTCGTCCTTGCCGTGCGCGCAGATCTTGAGCGGCGTGCCCTTCGCCGCGGCGAGCATCATGACGCCCATGATGCTCTTGGCGTTCACCTCCTGGCCGTTGCGCGAGATGGTGATGTCGCTCTTGAAGCCGGACGCGAGGTTGACGAGCTTCGCGGCCGCGCGCGCGTGCAGCCCGAGCTTGTTGATGATGACCACCTCGGTGCACTTCATCGGCGTTCTTTCCGTCGCGAGCGGCCCTCCACCTTGGGATTGGTCGCACAGATAATACCGTTATAGCCGCCGGCGAGCGCCCGGTCGATCAGATCGGACATCTTGAGGCGGCGGTAGGTGAGGGCGCGCAGGACCATGGGCAGGCTGGCGCCGCTGATGAGCTCGATCCGTCCGGCCTTGAGCAGGCGGCGGGCCAGGTTCGTGTGGGTGGTGCCGTAGATGTCGGCGAGGATGAGGACGCCGTCGCCGCGATCGGCGCGCGCGATGCGCCGGCGGATGAAGGTCTCGATCTCTTCCGGCGAAAGGCTGTAGTCGACGCCCGCGACCTCGATCCCCGGCGGACGCCGGCCGTAGGTATGCTCGATCGCCTTCATGATGCCCTCGGCGAAGTCCTTGTGGCCGAGGATCAGGACCCCGATCATTTGAGTTCCCGGTGGCGCACCTGCGTCTTGTAGCCGCGCTCGGCGAAGTGGCGCCCCAGCCGGTTCACGAGGTAGACCGAGCGGTGCATGCCGCCGGTGCAGCCGATCGCGACCGTGACGTAGCTGCGGTCCTCGCGCTCGAAGCGCGGCAGCCAGGCTTCGAGGAAGCGCTTGAGATCCTCGTACATGGCGTGCACTTCTTCGTGGCGCTCCATGTACTCGACCACCGCGGCGTCGTGTCCGCTGAGATGCCGCAGGCTGGGCTCCCAGTGCGGGTTCGGCAGGCAGCGGACGTCGAAGACGAAGTCGGCGTCGAGCGGCGTCCCGTTCTTGTAGCCGAACGACTGGAAGAGCAGCGTGATGCCGGTCGTTTCCTCGCCGCGCACGAAGTCGCGCACCTGGGTGCGCAGGTCGTGCGGCGTCGTGCGCGAGGTGTCGATGCGCAGGGTCGCCGCGTCGGCGAGCGGCTCGAGCAGCGCGCGCTCGCGCGCGATCGCCTCGACGAGCGAGGTGTCCGCGCCGGCCATCGGGTGGCGCCGGCGCGTTTCCTTGTAGCGCTTCACCAGCGCCGGCTCGTCGGCGTGCAGGAACACGATGCGGTAGCGCACGCCCAGCGCTTCGAGGCGCGCGAGCGCCTCCGGCACCGCGGCCAGGAACGCCCGGTTGCGCGCGTCGAGGCCGACCGCGACATTGCGCTCGAGCGCCCGGCGCAGGTGCTCCGCGATCTCGGGCAGGAGCGCCGCCGGCACGTTGTCGATGCAGTAGTAGCCGGAATCCTCGAGGGCCTGGAGCGCCAGCGTCTTGCCGGACCCCGACAGCCCGCTCACGATGACGAGATTCATGTGACGGAGCGGTCGATCATCGCCTGCTGGCGCTGCATGAACTCCTTGAGCGGATCGATGCCCCACATGCGCAGGATGTACGAGCGTACGGCGGCTTCGACCAGCACCGCGAGGTTGCGTCCGGCGCCGACGAACAACACCACCTCCGGCACTTCCACGTCGAGGATCGTGCGCGTGAGCTGCCGCGCCTGCAGGCGGTCGAGCTTGCGCAGCCGCCGCTTGTCCAGGCGCTCCATGCGCACGATCAGGTGCAGCTTCTTCTTGTGGCGCACGGCGGTCTCGCCGAACATCGTGCGGATGTCGAGGATGCCGAGGCCGCGCACCTCGAGGTAGTCGGAAAGGGCCCCGCCCGGGCTCTGTCCGACGAGCACGTCCGGCCCGACCCGCACGAACTCGACGGCGTCGTCGGCGATCAGGCGGTGGTTGCGTGACAGCAGCTCGAGCGCGAGCTCGCTCTTGCCGATACCCGACTCCCCGGTCAGCAGCACGCCCATGCCGAGCACTTCCATGTACACGCCGTGCACGGTGACGCGCGGGGCCAGGGCGCGCGTCAGGTAGTACTGCAGCCGGTCGATGAACACGGGACTCGGAAGGGTCGAGGAAAAAAGCGGCAGCGCCGCGGCGTCCGAGGCCGCGGCGAGGTCGCGCGGTACCTTGGCGCCGTTCGCCACCACCACCGCCGCGGTGGTCGGACAGCCGAACAGCGTGCGCACCTGCGCAGCGCGCTCCTTGCGTTCGAGCCGCCGCAGGTATTCGAGCTCGGCGACGCCGATCACCTGCACCCGGTTCGGGTGCACGAAGTTGAGGTGCCCGACGAGCGCCATGCCGGGGTAGCGGGCGGTCGCCGGTTCGAGCAGGCGGCCGGCGCCCTGGCGGCCGGCGACCCACTTCATCTTCAGGGGGACGGACTGGGCCTCAAAGAGATCGCGCGCGGTTAGGTTGAGCGTCATGCGAACCTGCATCGGAGAGCGGGTGTGTCAGCCGATCATACAGTTCTTCGGCCGTCCGCGCCTCCAGAAGCCGTTCGCGCCAGGCCTTGTTGCTGAACAGTCCCGCCAGCTCGGCGAGGATGCGCAAGTGCTCGTCCTTCGCCTGTTCCGGAACGAGCAGGGCGAACACCATGGTGACGGGCTTCTGGTCGATCGCGTCGAAGTCGAGGGCACGCGCGAGCGTGCAGAAGGCGCCGATCGCGCGACCGAGTCCCTTGACGCGCCCGTGCGGCAGCGCCACGCCGGCGCCTATGCCGGTCGAGCCGAGACGCTCGCGCGCGAGCAGCGCCTCCGCGGCCTGGCGCGCGTCGAGTGCCTCGGTATCCCGGCCGATGAGCTCGCCGATCTGTGCGAACAGGCGCTCCTTGCTGGGCGCCGACATGCGCAGGGACACGCGGTCCTGCGACAACAAAGACTGTATGTACATGAAACAGTGCCCGCCCACCCCGGACGCCGGGGCGTCAGGTTGCGGTCTTCTTTCCGCCGTCGCGGTAGTGGTCGGTCAATTTCTCCTTGTGCTTCAGGACCTGCCGGTCCAGCTTGTCCGCGAGCAGGTCGATCGCGGCGTACATGTCGCCGTCTTCCGCCTCGGCGTGCAGTGCGGCGCCTTTGGCGAAGATCGTGGCCTCGGCCTTGTGCCGGTTCTTCTCGACGTGCAGCACGACCGTTCCGGTCGTCACGTGGTCGAAGTGGCGCTCCAGCCGCCCGATCTTCTCGGCGACATAGTTGCGCAGCGGCTCGGTTACGTCCAACTGATGACCTGTCACCGTGATCTGCATAGCGTTGCCTCCGGATCAGAAGATCGACTTGCGTTGATTGGACGGCGGGATGCTGATGGACTCCCGGTACTTCGCGACCGTACGGCGCGCGACGTGGATGCCCTGGCCGGCGAGAATCTCGGCGATCTTGCTGTCGCTGATCGGCCGGTCGGGGGGTTCGCTCTCGATCAGCTTCCGGATCATGGAGCGGATCGCGGTGGCCGAGCACGCACCGCCGTCGGCGGTGGCGACGTGGCTCGAGAAGAAGTACTTGAGCTCGAAGATGCCGCGCGGGGTCAGCATGTACTTGTTCGTGGTGACGCGCGAGATGGTCGACTCGTGCATCGACACCGCCTCCGCGATGTCGTGCAGCACCAGCGGCTTCATGGCTTCCGGTCCGTGGTCGAAGAACGCCCGCTGGCGATCGACGATGGTGCGCGCCACCTTGAGCAGCGTTTCGTTGCGGCTCGTGAGGCTCTTGATGAGCCAGCGCGCCTGCTGCAGCTGCTCCTGCAGGTAGCGGTTCTCGGCGCTCGAGTCGCCGCGCTGGATCATGCGCTCGTAGACGCTGTTGATGCGCAGCCGCGGCGCCACCTCGCTGTTCAGCTCGGCCCGCCAGACGCCGCGCACCTTGCGCACGATGATGTCGGGCACGATGTAGTTTAAGGTCACCGGCTGCACGGTGCCGCCGGGCCGCGGATTGCACCGCTGGATCAGCCGCACCGCCCCCTGCAGCGCCTCCGCGCTCAGCTTCATGCTGCGGCGGAGCTGGTTGTAGTCGCGCGCGCCGAGGGCCGCCAGCCGCTCCGGGGTGGCGAGCGCGAGGGCTTCCGTGCGGAACGGCGTATCGGCGGGCATCGCTTTCAGCTGCAGCGTCAGACATTCCGCGAGATCGCGCGCCCCGACGCCGACCGGGTCGAAGTTCTGGATCTGGTGCAGCACCGCCTCGATCTCGTCCACGTCCACCTCGAGCGGCGGCGTGCCGTCGTGCGGCCGTGCGAGGATCTCGCGCACTTCCTCGGGCTTCGAGGTGAGGTAGCCGTCCTCGTTGATCGCGTCGATCAGCGCCTCGGCGATGCGCCGGTCGGTCTCGGAGAGCGGCGTCATCTGCATCTGCCACAGCAGATGGTCGCGCAGCGTCTGCGGCCGGCTGTTCCGCGCGTCGATGTCGGGCCGCTCGTTGTCGCCGCGCGCCGCGCGGTCGTAGCCGTCGCCCCAGTCGTAGTCGCCGTCGAAACCACCCGCTTCCATGTCGAGGTCGGCGGGATCCCCGCCGTCGGCGTCCGCCGTCGGCTCCGCGACGGGCGCCTCGTCCCCGCCGTCCGCGCCGTCGCCGCGCGCGTCGATCTCGTCGTCCACTTCCTCGAGGAGCGGGTTCGATTCGAGGGCCTGGCGAATTTCTTGCTGGAGCTCGACGGTGGACAGCTGCAACAGCCGGATCGCCTGCTGGAGCTGCGGCGTGATGGTGAGGTGTTGACCCAGCCTCAGGTCAAGTGACTGCTTCATACGCGCGGTATTGCGTGACTCGGACGGGCTCCTGGGATTTTCCCAGACGGGTATTGAAAGTCTAGCCCACGCGTCCGGTCCCGCGGCTGGCGAGCCCTACAGTCGAAAATCCTTACCTAGATAGACTCTACGCACGTCTTCATTATACAGAATCGCCCCCGGGTCGCCCGCCGTCAACACCCGGCCCTCGCTCAAGATGTACGCCCGGTCGCAGATCTTGAGCGTTTCGCGCACGTTATGGTCGGTGATGAGCACTCCGATACCGCGGCCCTGCAGGTGGCGGATGAGCTGCTGTATCTCGATCACGGAGATCGGGTCCACGCCGGCGAAGGGTTCGTCGAGCAGCATGAAGCGCGGGCGACTCGCGAGGGCGCGCGCGATTTCGACCCGCCGCCGCTCGCCGCCCGAGAGGCTGATGCCGAGAGTGTCGCGCCGGTCCGCGATCTGCAGATCGTGCAGCAGCGTCTCGAGCTCCTGCTCGCGCTGCGCCGCGGTGAGGTCTTTGCGCGTTTCGAGGATCGCGCGAATGTTGTCCGCGGCCGTGAGATGCCGGAACACCGACGGCTCCTGCGGCAGGTACCCGACGCCGAGGCGCGCGCGCTGGTGCATGGGCAGGCGCGTCACGTCGCGGCCGTCCAGCACGATCCTCCCGCGATCGACGGGCACCAGACCGACGATCATGTAGAAGCAGGTCGTCTTGCCGGCGCCGTTGGGACCGAGGAGGCCGACGATCTCGCCGCCGCGCACCTCGAGCGATACGCCGTCCACGACGAGGCGCCCGTTGTACTGCTTGCTCAGGTTCTCGGTGGCGAGCACGCTCACGGCGCCGTCTCTTTCTTCGCCGGCTGGATGACGGCCGTGACCCGGCCGTCCTTTTCCGATTCCGCGGTGAAGGTGCCGCGGTCGAGCGCGTAGTGGACGATCGCGCCGGTCAGCAGATCCGCGCCGCGGTAGAGCTCGACGTCGCCGTACAGGTCGAGCAGGCGTTCGGCGGCGCGATACTCGATGCGCTCGGCGCTCGCCCGGATGTCCTCGCCGCTCTCCGTGCGGCTGCGCAGCCGCGCCGGCTTGCCCCAGGCGCGGATGCGCTCCGTGCTGCCGCCGCGGAGCTGCACTTCGAGGCGGTCGGCCTCGAGCCGCAGACTGCCCTGAGTGAGCACCACATCCCCGCGGTAGACGGATACGCCCGTCTTCTCGTTCGCCTCGACGCGCTGCGCACGGATGTGGATCGGCTGGTCGACGTCGCGGGTGCGCGCGTCTGCCGGGACAGCGAGAACCGCGAGCGCGAGCACGGCGGCCGCGGCGAGCAGCAGCACGCCGCCCGCGACCGGTGCCGGACGCGAGCGAGTCCGCGGGAACACCGCGAATCGCCTTCGGCGTCCGTCCGCCGCGACACGCATGCGCAGTCTCCGTTTCATCGCGGTTACCGTTCGAGCTCGATGCGCATTTCCCGGGCCCGGATCTCGTCCCCGGCCGATGCGCCCCGGGTCGTGCGCTCCACGCGCACGTCGCCGCGCATCAGTATCTCGCTCCCGTCGCCGGGCATGACGCCGGTCTCGGCTCGGGTCGTGACGCGCACGCCGTCCGGCAGATGCTGCACCAGCACCGGCGCGACGAGGTGCGCGGTATCGTCGGCCGGATAGTGCGTGAGCCGTTCGGCGCTGAGCACGTACCGGGGCTCGCCGCGCGCATCGAGCGCGCGCGCGACGAAGCTCTCGATGACGTAGTCGGGCTCCTCGGGCGCGGGTCGCGCTGCCGGCGGCCGATCGGCCTCGCGCGTGAGCCACCACGATCCCGCCGCGAGGAGCAGCAGCACGAATCCGAGGGCGACGCGGCGCGTGCCGAACATGGCGCTAGCGCGGCCCGTCGACGGCGAGGTAGCGCCGCATGGCCGCCGCGTACTTCTGCTGCGCGTACAGGATGAGCTCGGCCGCCTCGCGTACCGCGCCGCGCCCGCCCGCGCTCGGCGTCACCCAGTGGGCATGCTCGCGCACGAGCGGGTGGGCGTCGCGCACGGCGATGCCGAGACCGACGTGCAGCATCACCGGCAGATCGACGACGTCGTCGCCGACGTACGCGGCTTCTTCCCGCGTGAGCCCGAGCTCGCGAGCGAGCTTCGTGCACACGGGAAGCTTCTCGCCGCAGCCCTGGTACAGGTGGCGCACGCCGAGCTCCGCCGCGCGCCGCTCGACGGCGCGCGAGGTGCGGCCGGTGACGATGCCGACGGCGATGCCGTTCTCGATCAGCAGCCGGATGCCGTGCCCGTCCTTGATGTCGAACGCCTTGTACTCGTCGGCGGGCCCGAGGATCACGCGGCCGTCGGTGAGCACGCCGTCGACGTCGAGCAGCAGC
>DATCLR010000110.1:0-5843 GCA_036563785.1 Burkholderiales bacterium
CGGCACAACCTTCCCCACGCGCTGATCAGCGAGAATGCACTCAAAGTCCTGAGCCGGCTGCAGGAAGCCGGCTACGATGCCCTGCTCGTGGGCGGCTGCGTACGGGATCTGCTCCTCGGGCGCGAGCCGAAGGATTTCGACGTTGTCACGGACGCGCGTCCGGAGGAGATCAAGCGCGTCTTCCACAGCGCCCGCCTGATCGGGCGGCGCTTCCGTCTGGCGCACGTGCGCTTCGGGCGCGAGATCATCGAAGTCGCGACGTTTCGGGCGGCGCCGGATTCCGAGAGCGGCGACACGCTGGACAACAACGTTTTCGGCACCCGCGAAACCGACGCGCTGCGGCGCGATTTCACGGTCAACGCGCTCTACTACGACGTGCGCGACCGCAGCGTAATCGACTACGTAGGCGGCGTCGCCGACCTCGAGCGCGGGGTGCTGCGCATGATCGGCGACCCCGCGAGCCGCTACCGGGAGGATCCGGTGCGGATGCTGCGCGCCGTGCGCTTCGCGGCCAAGCTCGGCTTCAACATCGAGCCGCAGACCGCCGCGCCGATACCGGAGCTCGCGCCGCTCCTCCTCGGCGTGCCGCCGGCGCGCATGTTCGAGGAGGTGATCAAGCTTTTCCACGGCGGCTACGCGCTCGAAACCTACGAGCTGCTGCGGCGCTACGGGCTGTTCCGGTTCCTGTTCCCGGCGACGGAGGAGAGCCTCGCGACCGAAGAGTGCAACTTTCCACGCATGCTGGTGCCGCAGGCGCTCGCGAACACCGATGCGCGCATCGCCGAGGACAAGCCCGTGACGCCGGCCTTCCTGTTCGCGGCCCTGCTGTGGGAGCCGGTCCGCGCGCGCGCGAACGCGCGCGTCGCGCAGGGCATGCGTCCGGCGGAGGCGCTGGAGCGTTCGGCGGAGGAGGTGCTGCGCGAAGAGCTCAAGCACGTCATGATTCCGAAGCGCTTCAGCGTGCCGATGCGCGAGATCTGGTCGCTGCAGCTGCGCTTCGAGCGCCGCTCGGGGCAGCAGCCGCTGCGGCTGCTCGAGCACAAGCGCTTCCGCGCCGCGTACGATTTCCTGATACTGCGGGTGCAGAACGGGGAGGTCGATCCCGCGCTCGGCGAGTGGTGGACGCGCATCCAGGAGGTCGACGAAGCGGAACGGCGCGCCATGATCGCCGCGGTGGCGCAGCCGGCGCCGGGGCGGAAGAAGCGCAAGCGCCGGCGGCGCCGGGGGCGCAAGCGGGAGGCGGCGTCTCCGTGAGCCGCCGCCGCATCCGGTACCCGACCGCCCGACAACCAACGACACGACAGGGAGACGCATCGTGAGTGCCGAAAGCCCCGGATACATCGTCGTCGAAGGGCCGATCGGCGTCGGCAAGACGAGCCTCGCCCGCCGGCTCGCGGAAGCGCTCGGTGCGCGCCCGCTGCTCGAGCGGCCGGAAGAGAACCCGTTTCTCGAACGCTTCTACCAGTCGCGCAGGCATTTCGCGCTGCCGACGCAGCTCTTCTTTCTCTTTCAGCGTGCGCGGCAGATCCAGGAGCTGAAGCAGCGCGAGCTCTTCAGCACGGGCTTCGTGAGCGACTTCCTGATCGAGAAGGACCGGCTGTTCGCTCGCACCAACCTCGAGACCGACGAGCTGCGCCTGTACGAGCAGGTCTACCAGCAGACGATCGTCGATCTACCGGTCCCGGATCGCGTGATCTATCTGCAGGCGCCGGTCGACGTGCTGCTCGAGCGCATACGCCGCCGCGGCATCGCCTACGAGAGCCTGATCGATCGCGGCTACCTGCAGTCTCTCGTTGACGCGTATACGCAGTTCTTCCACCATTATTCGGCCGCGCCGCTCCTCGTCGTGAACGCCGCCGAGATCAACTTCGTCGACCGCCAGGAAGACTTCGAAATGCTCCTCGACTACATCCTGCGCATCCGCAGCGGCCGGCATTTCTTCAATCCGCTCGTCACATAGCGGGGCGGGCGACGCCGGGTGGCAGCATGATCGAGGCAACGACGGTCGAGGCGCTGCGCGCGGAAGTGAAGGCCCTGCGCGCCCGCGGGCGCGTCGCGTTCGTACCGACCATGGGAAATCTCCACGCCGGGCATTTGCGGCTCGTGGAGGAGGCGCGACGCCGCGCCGAGTCGGTGGTCGTCAGCATCTACGTGAATCCGCTGCAGTTCGGGCCGCAGGAGGACTTCGCGGCGTACCCGCGCACGCCGGCCGAGGACAGGGCGCGCCTGGAGGAGGCGGGCGTCGATCTCTTGTTCGCACCGGACGACGCCGTCATGTACCCGCGCGGCCGCGAGCGGCACACGCAGGTCGAGGTGCCGCACCTGAGCGATATCCTCTGCGGCGCTTTCCGCCCCGGGCATTTCCGCGGCGTCGCGACCGTCGTCGCCCGGCTGCTTCACCTGGTGAGCCCGGATATCGCGGTCTTCGGCAAGAAGGACTATCAGCAGCTACTTATTATTAGGCTCATGACTGCGGACTTGGGGATGCCGGTCGAGATCGTGGGCGTGGACACGGTGCGCGACGCCGACGGCCTCGCCCTGAGCTCCCGCAACAGCTACCTGAGCGCCGAGGAACGGCGCCTCGCGCCGCTCCTGTATCAGAGCCTGCAGCGGGTGCGGGAACGCGCGCAGGGCGGCATGCCGTTCGCGGCGGCCGAGACCCAGGCGCGCACGGAGCTGGAGGCGGCGGGCTTTCGCGTCGATTACGTGAGCGTGCGCCGTGCCGAGGATCTCGAGCCGCCTGCGCCGGGCGACCGGGCGCTGGTCGTCCTCGCCGCCGCCCGTCTCGGGCGCACGCGTCTCATCGACAACCTCGAGTTCCGGATCGACGGCGTTTGAACAGCCGGGTCCCGCCCGGCATAATGCCGCGCATGCGCCGCACCTTACTCAACGCCAAGCTGCATCGCCTTCGCGTCACGCACGCCGAGCGCGACTACGAGGGCTCGATCGCCATCGACTCCACCCTGCTCGAGACCGCGGGCATTTGCGAGTACGAGCGCGTGGAGGTCTACAACGTCACGAACGGGGAGCGTTTCGCCACCTACGCGATACTCGGCGAGCCCGGCTCGGGTATCGTCTCCGTGAACGGGGCCGCCGCGCTCAAGGCGGCGCCCGGCGACATCGTGATCGTGTGCACGTATGCGGATTTCGAGGAGCGGGAGATCGCCGCGCACAAGCCGCGGCTGGTGTATGTGGACGAGCACAACCGCATCACGCACACCCGCCACACCATCCCCATGCAGGTGTCGGCGGCCGGCTGAAGCCGGCCGCCCGGTCTTTCCGTGGGCTCGGGCGGCAGCTCCAAGGAGCGCGGCTCCCGTCCGGCCGACTTGACGCAGTTTCCCACGGCGCGAGAAACGGATGGCGAAGCTTCCGGAGATTGCCGCCCCGAGACCGCGCGCCGCTCCGCGAACCCGCGGCGTCGTTCTGGCTTTGAGCGGCGGCGGCGCGCCGGGGCTCGCGCACATCGGCGTGCTGCAGGTGCTCGCCGAGAACGATATCCCGGTCCGGGCCGTCGTCGGCAGCAGCATCGGCGCCGAGATCGGGGCGTTCTACGTGAGCGGCATGCCGCTCGAGGAGCTCGTGCGCATCGCGACCCGGTTCGACTGGAAGCAGACGCTCGCGCTGTTCCTGCCCGATCTGCCCACCGGCGGTCTCGTCTCGGGAGCCCGCATCATGGAGTTCCTGCGCAGCCGGCTCGGGCATCACGCGATCGAGGAGCTGCCGATCGGCTACGCCGCGATCGCGGCGGATCTCGAAACGGGCGAGGAAGTCGTGCTCGATCGCGGCGACCTCGTGGAAGCGGTGCGGGCGAGCGTCTCGGTACCCGGCCTCATCGCGCCGCACAGGGTCGACGGCCGCATCCTCGTCGACGGCGGCGTGGTCAATCCGGTGCCTTTCGACACCGCCCGCGAACGCTTCGGCGGCCCGGTCATCGCCGTCGCCGTCCACGGCGCGGCGCGCGACCGCTCCATGATTCCGCCGCCGCCGCGGCGGCGCCAGTGGGTCGGGAGCGCACGGCAGCTGCTCGATCAGCCGTGGATGGGACGCGCCCCCGGCTTGCGCGACTGGCTGCGCGCACAGCTCGCGGCGCTGGAAGCGCCGCCCGCGAACCACAACGCCTGGACCACGCGCCGCGTGCTCGATCGGGTGCTCAACATCGCGCAGGCCGAGGTGGTCCGGCTGCGGGCCGAGCGCCAGCCGCCCGATCTCATGCTGACGCCGGCCGTGAACGGCATCGGCTTTCTCGAGTTCTATCGGGCGAAGGAGGCGATCGCGGCGGGGCGCCAGGCCGCAGAGGCGAGTCTCGGCGACATCCGCCGGCTGCTGGCAGCGTCCCGCGGCGCGGGACGCCTCGTGGCCGGTCTCAAGAGACGCCTGCGCTGGTCGGCGTGAGCGGCGCCGCCCCCCTCCGGGCCGTGGAATAGCGCCCGGGGGACAGGTGTTAGCGTAGGCAGCTCACCCCAAAAGGAGGACACGATGAACGTGAAGACCCTTGCACTGGGCGCGGCGCTGGCGCTCGCGAGCGGCACGGCGCTGGCGTTCCACTGCCCGAAAGACATGCAGGAAATCGACGCCGCGCTCGCCGCGAATCCGAAGCTTACGGAGGCGCAGCTCGCCGAAGTGAAGCAGCTGCGTGCGCGAGGCGAGGAGCTGCACAAGGCCGGCAAGCATCAGGAGTCGATCGACACGCTGGCCCGCGCCAAGAAAATTCTCGGGATCTGAGGGTCCAGCGGGAAGAAGGACCCGTCATTGGAGCCCGTCCGCACGACGGGCTCTCCTTTTTTGTTGCGTCAGCGAGTCGGTTGACGGGCTGCCGACTCAGCTCGTCCAGATCAGCTTGCCGCTGTCGTGAAAGTCGTAGCCGCCGAGGAGCTTCGCCCAGCGCTGGCACTCCGGGCTCTTAAGCTGATCGACGAGCTTCTGGAACAGCGTGCGGAAGTAGACGCCCCGATTGAGCACGAGATCGTAGGCTTCCCAGCCGACGGGGATGAAGTCGAGACCGAACTCCGTCGCGGCGGAGCGCGCCCCGGGCGCCGCATCCGCCTGATCCATCGCGACGGCCGACGCGGCCTCGCGCTCCGAGTAGACGTGCGCGGTCACGCGCAGCGAGGCGGGATCCACGCCCTCCTGGGCGAGGGTTTCGCGCAGGAAGCGCTGCGAGCCCGCCCCCTCCTGGCGCATCGCCCAGCGCACGTGCGGCTGAAAGAGCGCTTTCAGGCCTTCCTCCAGACGCATGCCGGGCGCGACGATCAAGCCCTGCTCGCGGTAAAAAGCACGCTGCACCACCCAATCGCGGTGGCGCGGGAACTGTCGGATGACCGCGAGATGCCGGTACTCGCTTTCCTTCGCCGGCCCCCAATGGATACCGCAGACATCGATGCGTTGCCGTCCGAGCAGCGTCAGCCCGAGCTGCGTGCCGGTGCTCGTGTAGGTGATTAGCGCGCGCCCCTGGATCTCGTTCACGAGCTGCATGACGGCGCGAAAGAGGAGCGGGTCGTCGCTGCCGGCGACCACCAAGCGGTCCGTGAGGACGCCGCCGTGCGCCGATTCGAGCAGCCACTGATCCACGAGATCGCGCGGAAACAGCCACTTGCCCGTTACCTTGGTCGCCGGGATCACGCCTTCGGCGGCGAGCGCGTAAACCTTTTTCTCGTGGATGTCGAGATACTCGGCGACCTGGCGCACGCTCATGAAGCGTGCTTTGACGCTGTCTCCGGACTCCGCGGCCCCGCCCGGCGTCCTGCCGGTCTTGTCGGGCCGTGTGCTCATGCCGGGCCCGCCCGACGCTCGCCGGCGGCGCCCGGCAGGGCGGGCGGGCGGGCGTCGAAGACGATCTGGTC
>DATCLR010000226.1:0-18215 GCA_036563785.1 Burkholderiales bacterium
CGCTGGCACGGTCGTTGCACGCGATTTACGTTTTCAGGGAGGACCGTCATGGGCCAGGAACACTCGGACCGGCGTGAGGAGATTGCGCCGCTCACCGACAGCCTCGTCAGCTGCATTCGCTGGCGCTTGAGCGACTACGAAGCAATCGTGCGCTGCGAGATGGATCTGTTGCTCGAGCGCGCCTCCCTTCCCGCCCCCGCCTCGCGTAGCGTCGCGCGCGCCGCCTCGCCGCGGCCGCCCGGCTGAGCGGCGAAACGCAAATGGCTCGCAAAGCGAGCGCCTTTCCGCCGCAGCAGCAGCGTCGGCAGCCCGGCGCGGAGCACCGCATGCGGCCGCAGCCTCAGTACATCCGGGACGGCTACGTCGGCGCTCGCCGGCTCGAGGGCAAGCGTTGCCTCATCACGGGCGGAGACAGCGGCATCGGCCGAGCCGTGGCGGTGCATTTCGCGGCGGAGGGGGCGGCCGCGGTGGGCATCGTGCACCTGCCGTCGGAGCAGGAGGACGCGGACAAGACGCGCGAGCTCGTCGAAGCCCGAGGCGCGCGCTGCGTGCTCATCGCCGGCGACGTCACCGACCCCGACTTCCCGAAACGCGCCGTGCAGCGGCTCGTGGCCGAGGCCGGCGAGCCCATCGACGTGCTGGTCAACAACGCGGCGGCCCAGTGGCCGCAACAGAACGTCGAGGACATCTCCTACGAGCAGCTCGACCGCACCTTCAAGACCAACATCTACGCCTACTTTCTGTTCACCCAGGCGGCCCTGTCCCACATGCGCGAGGGCGGATGCATCATCAACACCACGTCCGTGACCGCCTACCGCGGCAGCGGCCACCTGCTCGACTACGCCTCCACGAAAGGCGCCATCACGGCGTTCACGCGCAGCCTGGCGCAGGCGCTGGTGGAGCGGGGCATCCGGGTCAACGGAGTGGCCCCCGGGCCCATCTGGACCCCGCTGATCCCGGCCACCTTTCCGGCGGAGAAGGTGGCGTCGTTCGGCACCGACACGCCCATGGGACGCGCGGGTCAGCCGTCCGAGGTGGCGCCCTGCTACGTCTTTCTCGGCTCGGCGGATGCCTCTTACATGACGGGGCAGATCCTGCATCCGAACGGCGGCGACTTCGTCAACACTTGACGGCGACACCCCGGGTGCGCTTGGGGCTTTATCCACCGCTGCGTGCCACCGGGAACAGCGGAACCCGCGATCGAAGCGACTTCAAGAAAAGCGCTTAACCCGCTGACGTTTCGGCTTCGAGCCGACGCATCTCTTCGCCGAATCCGGCCCCGGGCGCCATTTCCAAAAGTTGGGATGCGACCTTCCACAGAGTTATCCACAGCGCACCACCCGCTCGTGTCGTGCACGGACTTTGGCCCGCCGGGTCACGCCTGGTCGGGCCGCCCGGCGTGGCTTCCGTCATCGCCCGCGCGCCGCGGCCCATCGCGACCCGGCTTCGCTGAAGCGGCCGTGCGGGGCATCCTGCATGAGCTGCGCGAAGTCCGCGCCCGGGAGGTGCAGCAGATGCGTGGCGTCGCCGGCTTCGAGGTAGACGTCGCCGCCGTCGAGCAGCGCGTCGTCCACGAGCACGTCGAGCCCGTACGCCTGCCCGAGCGCGGGCAGCGCCCCGGCCTCGCAGTCGGGGAACAAGCCCCTCGCCTCGGCCTCGGTCGCGAGGCCGACGTGCCGCCCGAGACGCTCGTGCAGCACGCCGAGCTCGAGACGATGCGTCGCCGGAATCACGACGAGCAGGTAGTGGCGGTCGTCCTCCACCACCACGGCCTTCGCGAAGCGCTGCGGCGGCACGTGGGCGACGGCGGCCGTCTCCGCGCTGGTCGCGGTCGGCCGGTGCTCGATGAGCTCGTACGGTGCCCGCAGCCTTTTCAGAAACCGCTCGACCGTTGTCGTTGCCATGCGGGCCTCCCAATCCTCGGAAAGGAGCGCGCGATGCAAGCGCCGTGCCCGCGGCCGCCGCGCGCGAAAGCGGCGCGGCGCGCGCACCGCGCGGCTGGCATCGATCTTGCTTTGCCCAGGGAACCATCACCCCGGAGATCGGTATGTCTCTAAGCCGGCGCCCCGCGCGCGGGAGCGCACGATTCTGGTCCTTCCTTGCCGCGGCCCTCACCGCGGGGCTCGTGGGATGCGAGTCGCCGCCGGGCGACAGCGGCCGGAGCCCGGGCGATCGCCTGCCGCCCGCGGAGGCGCCGCCCGCGACGGACGACGCGGGCGAACGCGGCGGCGCACCACCCGGCGCGGCGCTCCGCGAACGCGCGCCCGCTCGAAGCCTCGCAAGGACGCACCGTGTCGATCGCGCCGCCTGAGCGTGACGGGTCGCACCGCGCGGCGCCGGGCTCGAGCGGCCACGGCGCGCCGGGCACCTCCAGCGAGAGCATCGATCGGGACGACGGCGACGCCGCCTCGTCGCCGAGAGCGTCGATCGTGCGCACCGGGCCGGACCTCGAGCGGCTGCTGGCGCGGGTGAAGCGCGACCTCGAGCGCCTGCCGCGGCACGAATGGGACACCTACCTGTGGAACCTTTGCAGCGCGCTCGTGCGCACGCACGCGGGCACCCGCCACGCGCCCGCGTGCGCGGACCACGATCCCTCGGCTAACGACCCTTGACCTCGCCGGCTTCGCGCTCGCGCGCCACGCCGCTCTGCAGCTTCTGCAGCACGCTCGCGAGCTGCTCCGGCGCGCAGTGGAAGGTCACGTACTCCTCGGTCGAGTGGATCACCGCCAGCACTTCGGTGTGCGCGCAGTAGACCAGGAACGGAAAGCCGAGCTGCTGCTGCGCGTTGAAGCACCGCAGGCACACCTGTTCGGGAACCGGCACCTGCTTGTGCCGCGCCACCTTGATGTCGTACATGGTCGCGCCCTCGTCCATGGGCGGCCCTTGCGCGCCTCGCTCGGGCGCGCGAGCGCCCGTAAGCTCCGTCATCACCGGCCGGGCCCGGCCCGGCCGAAACGGGCGGCGATCTCCGCCCGCACGCGCTCGGGGAGACCACGCAGGTCGTCGCGCGTGAATGCGGGTGCGGCCGCGAGCGTCTCCTCGTCCGCGTCCACGACCCGCCGATCCGCATCGAAACGCAGCTGGTCGCGCGGCACGGCGAGCAGCTTCTCGCCCTGCCCCGGCGCGATCAGGGCGTACTCCACGCGCCCCGAGTCGAGGTCGAAGAGCACGTCCTCGAGCGTCCCGAGCGCCGACCCGTCGCGCCTTCGCACCGTGGCGCCCCGCAGCTCCGCCGCCGATATCGCGCCGCACGCCATCACTGCACACCGCAGGTCTGGCTCTGCTGCGCCGCCGCCGCCTCGCCACGCCGCACGTCCGCGCGCTCGGATACGCGCTGTGCGACGAGATCGACCTCCTCCGGCTCGCGGTCCTCGCGAACGCCGCGGAACACGGGATGCCGCACGATGCCGTCGCGCGTCCATTCCGCGAACTCCACGTCCACCACCACCTGCGGGCGAACCCAGTGGACGTTGCGCAGGCCCGCCGGCTGCTCGCCGTCGGAGAACGGCGACCGATCGCTCTCGGCGCTGCGCAGCACCTGGTACAGCCGGCGCAGCTGCTGCGCGGAAAAGCCGTTGCTGACCGTGCCGGTGAAAGCGAGGCGCCGGTCCTCCGTGTATGCGCCGAGCAGCAGCTGGCCCACGCCCGAGCGCGCGTCGTCGCCTTCGGTGTAGCCGCCGACGACGAACTCGCCCTGCTGCGCGCACTTCACCTTGAGCCAGTCCGTGCTCCGGCCGCTGCGGTAAAGGGCGGTGCGCCGCTTGCTCACGATGCCCTCGAGGCCCAGCCTGCAGACTTCCTCGAAGAGCTCGGTACCCTTGCCTTCGAAATGGTGCACGTAGCGCACGGTGCCGCGATTGCCGACCACGCCCCGGCTCGCGAGCAGCTGCTTCAAGACCTTCTTCCGCGCGGCGAGCTCCACGGACGTGAGGTCGTAGCCGTCGAGATACAGCAGGTCGAATGCCTCGAAGACGAGTCCGCGAGTGCGCTTGGTGGCGAGCGCCTCCTGCAACTGACGAAAGCTGCTCGTGCCGTCGGATTGCAGCGCCACGATCTCGCCGTCGATCACGGCTCGGCCGATCGCGAGACGCGCGAGCGTCTTCTCGAGCGCGGGCAGCCGAGCCGTCCAGTCCTTGCCGTTGCGGCTGAAGAGCCGCACGTCGTTGCCGTCGATGCGCGCGATGACGCGGTAGCCGTCGAACTTGATCTCGTGCAGCCAGCCGTCGCCGCGGGGCGCTTGCTCCACGCGGGTGGCGAGCTGCGGCGCCACGCGCTCCGGCAGCTCCGCGCGGCGCGCGTTCGGCACCGCTTTCACGTCGATTCCGACGCCGAGCGCGTAGTGCGCACGCGGCCGCCGGATCCGCTCGAGACGCCGGTACCCGACGGCCGAGGCGCGGTGCTCGTCGCCACGAACGACCTGTTCGTCGCACTGCTCGCGGGGGTCGTGGCTGCTTTTCATGGACGTCACCGAACGTCCACGCGATTTTGCATAATCCATGCCACCGCGCGGGGCGATCTCGCACGAGTCCAAGGGCGGCTCGCTCGCCGCCTCTCGATTTGAGAGCGCGCGCCCATTTCCTGCGATGAGCGGGGCCTCGCGCGGGCCGGCGCTCCAGGCAAACCGCGCCAGCGCTAGCCGTCGCGGCCTTCGAGGCCGCCTGGCACGCAATTTGCTTTTACGATCGCGAACCGGCGAGCCCAATAGCCGGTTCCTATACGGCTAAGGCTGAGAGTCCCCCCACACACTCAGTTTGGGTCGTAGCTTTAAGCCCGGCGCGCTGGCCGGGCTTTTTTTTGGGCTCCTGCACGTGAAACCGCGCGGCGCGCGCATTCGTCGCGCCCCGCGCAGAGCAGCGGTATGGCACGTACGCTCACGCCGCCGCGCACCGACTCACTGAAGAGCGTCTTCCACCTCGTCGCCGGCTTCGTCGGCCGCTTGATCCAGCTCCTCGCCGGCCTCCTCGAACGCACCCTCTTCACAACCCACGAGATAGACCGGACCGGAACCGAACACGACTGCGGCCAGCAGGAACTCCAACGCGCGCTTCGTCTGCACGAGCATCTCCTGTGATGGTTAACGAATTCGCAACAGCAACTTCCATGCCAGTACGGTTGCGCGGTGGCATATTTCTTGCTCCCCGCGAACGACAACATCAAGAACGGTTCGACGAGGGGAAGCGCGCTGCCGACATCAGCCACCGGCCGTTCATCGGGCCGCGGGAAGAGCGCGCGAGCCGCGGCGGCTTGCGTCGTGGTGCTCGCAGCGTTGACGGCATGCGGGCGCGTGCTGGCCGCGCCGCTCGTCTGGGATCCGACGAACCCCCGTCCGCCGACGACCGTCGACGAAGGCGTCGCGTATCGCTACACGATGCGGGCCGTCGACATCGGCGTCATCGGCGGCAGCCAGCCGATCACCTACGCCGCGCCGGTGCTGCCGGGGTGGCTCGCGTTCGACGGCGTCGCGACCATCTCCGGCACGCCGGGACGCGAGCACGTCGGTGCGCACGCGGTGGTGCTCACAGCGACCGACGGTGTGATGATCATCGAGGACCGCTTCGAGATCCTCGTCGCGCGCGTCAACGCCGCGCCGGTGCTGCAACGGCCGATCGCGCCGGATCCGCAGCGTGCGGTCGCGGGGCAGCCGTATCGTCTCGACGCGGGTCGCTTCTTCCGCGACCCGGACGGCGACGCGCTGTCGTTCACGGCGACCGGGCTGCCTGCCAGCCTCTCGATCGATTCCTCCACGGGCGAGATCGCGGGCACGCTTGCGGATGCAGACGCGGACGCCTCGCCCTTCAACGTCACCGTGCAGGCGTCGGACGGCGAGGCCGCCGCGGCGGACTCGTTCATGCTCGAGGTCACGAGACCCGACCACCCGCCGACGCTCACGCGCCGCATCGAGCCGGACCCGCAAACCGCGGTCGAAGGCCAGCCGTACGAGCTCGTGGTGGCACCCTTCTTCAGCGATCCCGACGGCGACGTGCTCACGTTCCGCGCATCGAACCTGCCGCCGAGCTTCGCCATCGACGCCGCCACCGGCCGCATCGCCGGCACGCCGACCAATGCCGACATCGCCGCGAAGCCCGTGACGACCTACTCCGTGACCGTCACCGCGAGCAACGGCGGCGGCGAGGCCAGCGACTCGTTCGAGCTGCGCGTGCGCAACGTCAACGAGCCGCCGACGCTGCCCGATCCGCCGCCGCGTCTCACGACCGACGAGGACGAGCCGCTCACGATCACGGCCGCCGCGCTGCGCGCGCACGACCCCGACGGCGACGACCTCGAGGTGGTGCTCTCGCCGCCGGGCGCGGGTGACCACTACACGCTCGCGGGTGGCGGCACGCGCGTCGTGCCGGAAGCCGACTACAGCGGACCGCTGAGCGTGCGTGCCCGCGTGCGCGACGCCGAGGCGCAGAGCAACGCAGTCACGGTCGCCATCGACGTGCGGCCCGTGAACGACCGGCCGCGCGGCGGTCCGGTGCCGCCGCAGAGCGCGACCGAGGCGGTGCCGTTCGAGCTCGCGCTCGCGCCGCTCTTCTCCGACGTCGAGGGCGACCCGCTCACGTTCTCGGCCCGCGGGCTTCCGCCGGGGCTCGCGCTCGATCCCGCGACCGGCGTGCTCGCCGGCACGCCGCCGCTCGGCACCGAGCCGCGGGACTACCGGGTCGACCTGCGCGTGAGCGACGGCGAGGACCGGCTCGACACCCGCTTCACCATCGCGCTGCTGCGTGCGGGACGCGCCGATCTCGCGGCCGCGATCGACGTGACGCCGAACCCGGTCCAGCTCGGCACGACGGCGACATGGACCTTGACCGTGCGTAACGGCTCCACCGCGGAGGTGGGCAACGTCGAGCTCACCGCCGAGTTCACCGCGCTCGCGCCGTTCGTCTTCGACCCGGTCGCGACGCCCGGTTGCGCGCTGACCCCCCACGCCGACGGCGCCGCGCTCACTTGCCGCCTCGGCCCCGTCGGCGCCGGCCGCGACGCCGCCGTCACCGTGACCGGCAACGGCAGCCGCGGCGGCGACGTGCTCGGCACGCTGGCCGTGAAAGTGGCCGACGCCGTTCCGATCGACGAGACGCCCGCGAACGACAGCGCCTTCGCGTCGCTGCATGTCGCGGAGGCGCTCGCGGGCCCGCCCGCGCAGACGCTCGCGCTCGCCGATTCGCGGGGCGCCGCGGCGGGCGATCTCGACGGCGACGGCGCGCCCGACCTCGTCGTCGCGAGCGCGAGCGGCGTCGCGGTGTTCCGCGGCGGCCCCGACCCGGCCGACGCGGGCAAGCGCCGTCTCGCCGACGTGCCTACGATGCTCGCGCCGTCTCCGGCGAACGCGGTCGCGGCGGCCGACGTCGACGGCGACGGCGATCTCGACCTCGTCACGGCGACGCCGGCCGGCGCGCCGAACGCGCTGCTGCTGAACGGCGGCGGCCTCGCCTTCACGGCCGTGCCGCTCGGCGGCTCGAACCGGGACGCCCGGGCCGTCGCGCTCGCCGACCTCGACGGCGACGCGCTTCCGGAGGCCGTGTTCGCCACCGACGGTCCCGCGAGCGTTTACTACAACCGCGGCGCCGGCACGTTCGCGCTCGGCGCGGAGCTGCCGGCGAACGGCAGCAGGGACGTCGCGCTCGCCGATCTCGTTGGCGACCCCTTGCCCGAGGTGGTGCTCGCGAACGCCGCCGCGGACGCCGCCGTCCACCAGCGCGCGGGCAATGGGTTCCGGCGGGCGGCCACCTTGCCCACGGGCCCCACCGCGGCGGTCGCCGTCGGCGATTTCGACGGCAACGGCGTCGCGGATCTCGTGTTCGCGCGCGACGGCGCCGACGGCGGCGTGCCGCCGAGCCTCGCGAACCCCGTCTTCCTCAACACCTCGGCGGGCACGGCGTCGTTCTTCCTCGCGGACGCGCTGGGCGCGGCGGCCACGCTCGACGTGCTCGCGGCCGACATCGACCTCGACGGTGACGACGACGTGCTCGCGGTGAACGCGACGGGCGGCCATCAGCTCTACGTGAACGGCGGCGCAGCGACCGCCGCGTTTCTGCTCCATTCCACGCAGATCGCCGCGGCCGGCGCGCGCGCGGCAGTGGCGGGCAAGATCGGCATCGACGACCGCATCGACGTCGTGCTCGCCGGCAGCGACGGCGCCGTCGTGCTCTTCAACGACGGGCAGGGCCGTCTCGGCGCGGGCGACGTCGAAGGACCCGTCGTCACGCTCCTCGGCGAGCCCACCGTGGTCGTCACGGTGGGCGAGCCGTACGTCGACGCCGGCGCCACGGCGACCGACACCGTGGACGGCGACGTCACGGCCCGCCTGGTGACCGAAAACCCGGTCGACACCGCCGTCGTCGGCACGTATACCGTGACTTACCGCGCCACCGATCTCTCCGGCAATGCCTCGGCACCCGTCACCCGCTCGGTCGAGGTGCGCGCCCGCAGCGACGCAGGCGGCGGCGGAGGCGGCGCAATCGGGCTCGGCGCGCTGTGGATGCTGTGGCTCCTGCGGCTGCTTCGGGCGGTCGCGGGGCAACGAGGGAGGAGAAAGCTCATATGAACTTTGCCGAACGAACCGCCGTCGCCGCGCTGCTCACGGCACACGCCGCTGCCGCCGGCGCGTCCGATCTGAGCTACACGTTCATCGACTTCAAGGTTTTGAGCCCCTCGGTGGACGCGACGGGCATCCAGACGTCCGCGCCCGGGCAAACGGTGCAGGTCGCCACGGGAGACGGCGACGGCATCGCGGTGGCCGGGGGCATGCTGCTGCCCGCACGCTTCTATCTGGCCGGCGAGTTCGCGAGCTCGGTGATCGACGTGGACGGCGTGGTGGTGAGCCCCCTGACGGTGGCGCAGGTGAGCGGCGAGTTCGATCTCGTCACCTCCACGCTCGCCGTCGGCTATCAGCGGGAGCTCGGCGAGAACTTCGACGTGATCGCGGAAATTTCCTACGACTCCGCGGAGTACGACTTCGGCAGCTTCGCGGGCGAGCGCTTCGACACGGACGGCTCCGGCGCCGGCGCCCGCCTGGGATTCCGGTGGAACCCGGTGCCGCCGTTCGAGCTCTTCGCCTCCGCCAAGTACTCGCCCGTCGGCGAAGTGTCGCTCGACGCCCGCGAGCTCGATAGCGAGACGCGCGTGAGCGCGGGCTTGCGCTGGTATTTCTTCGAGGACTTGGGCGTGGGCGTCGACTACGAGAGCGGCGACGCGTCCATGTTGACCCTCTCCATGCGCTTCAGCTTCGGCAACCTGCCGTGGTGAGCGCCACGTGCCGTCAATCGATGAACGGCAGCGGATTCACCGCCCGGCCATTGCGCAGCACCTCGAAATGCAGGTTGGGTCCGGTGGCCCGACCCGTGGCGCCGAGCCGCGCGATGGGCTGACCGCGGCTCACGACTTCGCCGACCGCGACCAGGTTCTCGGCGTTGTGCGCATAGCGGGTCACGTAGTCGCGGCCGTGATCGATCTCGATCATCTGGCCGTAGCCTTCGCGCGGCCCTGACCACACGACGATGCCCGACGCGACGGCGACGACCTCGCTGCCCGGGCGCGCGGCGAAATCGATGCCGTTGTGCATGGCTCTGCGGCCGGTGAAGGGATCGATGCGTTCGCCGAATCGCGAGGACACGTAGGCGGACGCGACGGGCCGCCCCTCCGGGCGCAGCTCCGAGTCGAGCGCGCGATGCAGGAGCAGATCCTCGAGCACCGCGAGCTTGCGGCGGCGATCCTCCACCTGCTGCGCGAGGCCGGCGGCCGTCGCGGGCACGTCCGCCGTGCCGGCTCCGTGGCCGGGCTCCGCTTCCTCGGGGCCGCCGAGAGGCGGCTCGGCCGCGAGGTCGAACTGCTCGTCGAGCTCGGCCCGCGCGACGAGCGGTCCGGCGCGTGCCTCCATGCGTACGATGTCCGCCTGCAGCGCGGCGATCTGCTCGAGGAGACCGCGCAGCGCGAGCTCGGCGCGCTGCCGCTCCGCGGCGACACGCGCCGCCTGCTCCGCGACGTCGGCGCGGAGCGGCGCCACGCGCTCGACGGCCGCCGCAGCACGCGCGGCCCGCTCGAAGCCCACGCGCTGCCCGGCGGCGAAGCAGAGCGTCGCGAGCACGGCGAGCGCCGCGACCGGTGCGATCCATGGCAACGCGGGTTGCGGGCCCGGCCGCGCGCGCTCCCGGAATTCGGGAACGGCGACCGTGCCTCCATCGACGCCGGGTCGATCGACGGCCATCGGCGCCCGCTATCCGATACCCGCCGTCCGCTCGTCCGTCGAGTACTGGAACTCGGGCTGCGTCTCGATGAGCTGCTCCGACGTCATCTTGAGACGCGCCGCGTTCTCGCTCGGCTCGCCCGGGACGCCGGGCTCGCGCGGCTCCACGCCGGGGGTCGTGAGCTCGAGGTCCTCGAGCGGCACGGAGATCAGCCGCTCGCCGATGCCGATCACGCCGCCGATCGCGAGCACGGCGAAGATGCGGCCGTCCTCGGGCGACACCACGAGGTCGTCGATCTCGCCGATCTCCTCGCCCCGGCTGTCCACGACCGTCATGCCGATGAGCTCGCTCGCCCTGCGGTCGGTACGATCCATCACCGTCACGCGCTGCGACGGCTGCGCGCGTTGCTGCGCCTCCTCGGCCGCACGTTCCTGCTCCTGCTGTTGCTGCTGCGCCTGCTCCGCCTGCTGCGCCGCTCGTTGCTGCTGCGCCTCCGCCTGCTGTGCTTGCTGCGCGGCCTGCTGCTCCTGCTCGGCGGCCTGCTGCTCCTGCCGTGCCGCTTGCTGCTCGCGTTCCTCGGCTTGCTCCACCTGCTGCTCCGCCTGCCGTTCGGCGCGCTGCGCCTGCTCCTCCGAGGATGCCTGTGCGCCCTCCTGCTGCTGCACGGCCAGCTGCTCCGCCGCCGCCTCGCGCTGCGCCGCGGCGCCTTCCGCGAGGCCCGCCTCGTCTGCCTGCGCTCGGTACTCGGGCAGCGCCTCGAGCTCCTCGCGCGTGCGCGCGATGAACAGCGTCTCGCCGTCCCGCGACACGCGCAGCTCCTCGTAAGGCACGGTGACGCGCTTCTGGCCGACGCCCAGCACGCCCCCGACGGCGATTACCACCTGGGCGACGTCGCCGTCCCTGGAGACGAGCAGATCCTCCACGCGGCCGAGCTCCTCGCCCTGCGGGTTCTGCACGCGCGCGTCGATCAACTCGCTCGCTTGTAAGTCCCGGTCGCCGAGGTACTCGTCGTAGGCGAGCGAATCGGCCCAGGCGCCGCGCTCCTCTTGTTGTTGCTGCGTTTGCTGATCCTGGCCGGCCGCGGTCCCGCAGAGCATCGCGACGGCGGCCGCCAACGCTACATAGCCGCACTCACGTCTCATGGGTGTTCTCCATCCTTGTTGGCGGATCGGAAGACTGGTGCTCGAATGCCATGCGAAGAGGACGCTGCAGCAAGACTCGTGCCACGCTTCTCGAGCTCGGCGGGCCGCAATTACACCTGGAAGGTGGACCGGAGCACGTCCCTGTGCTCCGGTCCGTCACACCACTGATGACCGATTAGAGCTCCTCCGTTGCGCTAGCGCGTCTGCGACCCGGAACCGGAACCCGAGCCCGACGAGCCGGAGCCCGACGACCCCGCGCCGCTGCCGGAGCCCGACCCCGACCGCGAGCCGCCGCGCTGACGCTCACCTTGACCCGACCTGCCCCCGGAGCTGCCCGCGGCCGCCATGTACTCCTGCCGATCCACGGAACCGTCCTGGTTGGTGTCCGCGCGTGAGAAGTCCACGCCCTCGATCGCCGACATCTCGGTGCGGCTCAAGCGTCCGTCCTGATTCGTGTCCACTTCCTCGAATGAAGGTTGTGCGCCTTGCGCCAAGACGAACCCCGAGACACCGAACGCCAGCACTCCGATCAGCTTCTTCATGTCTTCACCTCACGCTTATTGAAAACGCATCATCCCTGACAGTCCGGTGAACTGCCGGGGGAGCCCTGGTGCAAGACACATGCCACGGGTTCGAGCCGCCGCCGACCCGACCTCGGTGGCGGCGATCCGCGGTTGGACGCATCTCGTCGTGCGTCGAACTGTCGCCGCTCGGAGACAGAAAAAGGACAGCCGGTTCACGAGTTTGCGCCGCGTTTTCAAAAGGAGCAGGACGGGCCTCGGCGTGCATCGCAATGGTTCGGCGCTCGCCCGGCGCTCGCGCCCGCGGCCCGCGGAAAGCCGTTGCAGCAGAAGCCCCGACCCCCATGGCACAGTCCTTGCACCGTCCGGACATCCCGCGCACACACGAGGCTGTAGGAGTACTCATCGATGAACATCCTGTACGAGCTGGAGTTCGATCTTGACGGCTTCATCGAGTCGATGGAGCAGCAGAAATCGGCACGGCGCAGAATCGAGGAGCACATGGAGATGCGCCGGCTGCGCGACGAGCTCTCTCTCGATGAGGATTTCGAGCTCGACCCCCACCCGAAGCACAGGAGCGTTTGCTGATGCGGCGGCCAAGGGGTCGTCCGGTGCGATAAAGGAGGCACCATGCTCTACTGGGCGCTGATCTTTCTCGTCGTGGCACTGATCGCCGGCGTGCTGGGTTTCACGGGCGTCGCCGGCACGGCTGCCAACATCGCTTGGATCTTGTTCGTAGTCGGCCTGATCCTGGCCATCGTGTTCTTCTTCCGGGGTCGAAGGCCCATCTGAGGGAAGGGGTGCCGGCAGCGAATCTTCTCGCGTCCGGCACCCCTTCGAGCCCGAAGCGCCGCAACGGCGACGGGCGACGCAACGCGCACACGACCGGCAGG
Source organism: Burkholderiales bacterium (assembly GCA_036563785.1). Lineage (GTDB taxonomy): Bacteria > Pseudomonadota > Gammaproteobacteria > Acidiferrobacterales > Sulfurifustaceae > JACQFZ01. Next base: position 12,744 of record DATCLR010000226.1, read on the forward strand.
CAAGGTGTCGGTGGGGCGCACGCCGGCAGGGACTCGCGTACTGCAACGACGGTGCTCGGCGCGCATGCTCGTGTCCCGCCGGCACGCAACGGGGCGGGCGGACGACGCACGAGCGCGCGCGTCAGCGCGGCGATGCCAGGCGTCGAGCAAGAGAGATGGATCTACTCGTCGAGAGGTGAAAACCGTGAAGAGCCCGTCAACTGCATCGTTGTCCCGCATCGCGCGCCGCGTGGCCCTGGCCACGGGAACGCTCACAGTGCTGCTGCCACTCTCGGACCGCGTGCTCGCGCAGCAGGAGCCCGAACGTCCGGACGTCCAGCAGGCGTTCGAGGTCTACTTGAGCGACGATGCATTGCAGGCGCTCTACAGCCGGACGATGTCTTTCGGCGACCTGCCCGACGATTCCCGGGTGCGCGGCGGTTTCTTCATCAACGAAGAGCGCGACCTCATCGGCATGGGCGAGATGGTCATCCAGGTGCTCGATACCACCCGCCGCAGCGCCTGGAGCCTCGAGGTGGGACCCCGCGCCTACGGCGCCCTGCTCTCGGTTGAAGATCAGGACATCTTCTCGATCGCGCTCGGGGGCACCATCCGGTACTTCTTCGACAGGCAGCGGCGGACGAGCGTTGGCCTCACGGCCTACTATGCCCCCGACATCGTCACGTTCGGCAACGCCGACGAGCTCACGGACCTCAGCGTGGAGATCCAGACGCGGCTCACGGACCGCATGGACATCTTCCTCGGCTACCGTTCCTTCGAGATCGATCTCGACATTCCCGACCGCGAGGTGGACGACGGCGTGCACCTCGGGCTGCGCGGCAGGCTCTGAGCGAATCCCCTTCTGCCGCCCCGGCGACCCGGGAGCGTACGGGTGGGTCTATATAATGTGTCCCCTGACACCACCCGGGACGAGCGATGTTTCCCCTCCGCGACGACAATCCTTCGTTCCTGACGCCCTACGCCACCTACGCGATCGTCGCGCTCAACGTGCTGGTCTGGGTGTTCCTGCAGGGCTTCGGCATGGAGCCCCGGCTGTCGGCGTCCGTGTGCACCCTGGGGCTCATCCCCGGCGAGCTGCTCGGCACCGTGCCGCCCGGCGCGAGCTTCCAGATCGGCCCGTCGACCTATTGCCAGCTCACGGGGTCGTCGGCGTGGCACACGCTGCTGACGTCGATGTTCATGCACGGCAGCTGGTTCCACATCATCTCGAACATGTGGTTCCTCTGGATCTTCGGCAACAACGTCGAGGACTCGATGGGCCACGTGCGCTTCGCCCTGTTCTACGTGCTGTGCGGGCTCGCGGCGGCCGCGCTGCAGATCCTCTCCAACCCGGACTCCGTGGTGCCGATGGTGGGCGCATCCGGTGCGATCGGCGGCGTCATGGGCGCCTACATCCTGCTCTACCCGCGCGTGCACGTGCACATGCTGATCTTCCTCGGCTTCTTCGTCACGACCGTCGCCGTGCCGGCCGTCTTCATGCTCGGCTACTGGTTCGTGCTGCAGCTGCTCGGCGGGCTCGCGAGCACGGGCGCGGAAGGCGGCGTGGCTTTCTGGGCGCACGTGGGCGGATTCGTCGCGGGCGCCGTGCTGGTCCTGCTCTTCCGCGATCCCCGGCTGCTCGCGCGCCACCCGTACCACGGCTGGCGCAGCCGCTCGCCCACGCGCAGCTGGCACCGCCTCCGCTAGCCCCCAACAGCGCCACGACGCGTCGTCGCGAGGGCACTTCGTGCTCGTGCGCGTGGCACGGCGCTTGCATCGGGGACGCCCACGCCAATCGGGGGAGTGCAGCCATGTCCGATACGACAGGTACACAGCAGGACGTGCAACGAGACCTCGAGCGCGCGAAGCAGGAAGCGTCGCACGTGGCCGAGCGTGCACGCGAGCGCGGTCGCGATCAGCTCGACGTCGCGAAGGAGCGCGTGGCCGAGCGCGCGGATCGCATCGCCGACGCCGTCGAGGCGACTGCCGACGAGCTCGAGGAGAACGGCGGCGGCACCGTGTCGGGCTACGGCCGAAGCCTCGCGTCCATGATGCGTCAGCTCGCGGGCGGCTTGCGTGAGCGCGACGTGGACGAGTTCGCGAGCGAGCTCGCGACCTTCGCGCGCCGCAATCCGGGCGCCTTTCTCGCAGGCAGCGTGGCACTCGGCTTCGGGCTGTCGCGGTTCCTGAAGGCGAGCTCGACGCGCCCGCCCGAAGACGATCACGGCGATTACGACGAGCCCTTCGAGGACGAGACTTACGCCTCGGACGACGACGACTCCGCGTCCGAGGAGCTCGCGGCGTTCGGAGCGGACACGGGCGACGCCTCCGTCCGGACCTTCGACTCGACTTCGGGCGAGGAGCCGCCCGGCGGCCGCGCTGCGGCGTCGCCCGCACGACCAACTCCGCTCGCCGGCGACAACGAGCCTGCGCAAGGAGATGTCCCATGAGCACCGAACCATCGGAGCTCGGCGAGGCCGGCCGCGCCGAAGCCGAGCAGGCTCGCACGTTCGAGCGCGCGGAGGTGCGCGGCCCGCGCCTCGTTTCCCGCGACGCCGAGCCGCTGCCGAGCCTCCTGCGACGGCTGGCCGACGAGGTCACGACGCTGTTCGTCAAGGAGCTCGCGCTGCTCAAATCCGAGACGACGGCCTCGGTGAACGGCGTGAAGACCGGCATCGCGAGCCTCGCGAGCGGCGGGGCGGTGACGTTCGCGGGCGTGCTGTTCCTCCTGCTCGCGGCCGTCTACGGCCTCTCGGAGGTCATGCAGCCATGGCTCGCGGCGCTGATCGTCGGCGGCGTGGTCACGCTCATCGGGCTCGTCATGCTGCTCAGCGGCCGCAAGCGGCTCGAGGCGCAGGCGTTTCGCCCGCACTACACGGAGGCTTCCATCAGGAAAGACCGCGACATGATCGCAGGAGCGACCCATCATGAGCAGCATTGATTCCGACGTCCGGACGGCGACCATGGGAGACGTGGGCAGTCGAGGCTACGATCCGCTCGCCGTCGGCGTGCGCGAGCGCGGCCGTTCCCGCGCCGCCCGCTGGCACGACGACTCGCGCAAGGATCCGGAAGAGCTCGAGCGGGAGATCGACGAGACGCGCGCCGACGTCGAGGCGACGCTCGCGGCGCTCGAGCGCAAGCTCACGCCGCAGCGGCTGCTCGATCAGACGATCGGCCGCGTGCGCTCGCACGGCGGCGAGCTCGCCGGCAACCTGGGGCACGCCATGAAGCAGAACCCGCTGCCCATGGTGCTCGCATCGATCGGCATCGCGTGGCTCATGATGAGCAACCGGCGCGACGGCGGCGGGTACGCGCACGCCGACGACGGCCCCGGCATGCGAGAGCGCCTGCGGAGCGCGCGCGAGCGCTGGTCCGACAAGGCGCATGCCGTGCGCGAGCGCTGGTCGGACGCGCGCGCCGGCGCCGAGGAGCGCGCGTCGAGCGCGCGCGAGGCCGTGCGGCAGCGACGCGAAGGCGCCCGCGACCGGCTCGAACGAGCGCGCGAGGGGTTGTCGCGCAGCGGCGAGGCGGTACGCGAAAGCACGAGCCGGGCCGCGTCGATGGCGCGCCGCGACTTCGATCGCGTGCGCTCCGGCCTCGATCACCTGCTCGAGGAGCAACCGTTGCTGCTCGGCTTGATCGGCATCGCGGCCGGCGCGCTCGTCGGCGCCGCCCTGCCACCGAGCGAGCGCGAGGACCGCTGGCTCGGCGACGCGCGCGATCGCACGCTCGAGCGCGCCAAGCGGGCGGGCGGCGAAGGCTACCGTCGCGCGCGCGAGCGGGCGGAGGGCGTCGCACGGCAAGCGCGGTCCGCGATCGTGGAAGGCGACGGCGGCGCGCCCGCGGAGGCCGAGACGGGCGATCGGCGCGAGCAGCCGGCGAGTCCCGCGCAGGAGCCCACACCGCCGCTCTGACGGCCGCGCAGCGCGCCGCGGCCGCCGCGTGGAATCAGGCGGCCGAGGACGAGCGAGGCGGGCGCGGCATGAAGATCTCGAGCAGCTCCTGGCGGCTCTTGGAGGCCGCGCCGGGGAGCTGCATCCGGATCGCGAACGCCCGCAACTCCTCGAGCGACCACAGCGAATAGTCGGGCGGCGCGCTCCGGGACAGCGCGGCCCGCTCGACGCGTAGCGCCTCGGCCCCGGCGCGACCTGCGCCGCTGCCCGGCGCGGACGAGGCGGGCCGGGCTCTCTGCATCGCATCCATCGACATACTGGATCCCACGGATGGAGACGGTCCGGTACAGCAATTCGCGTGCCAGCCGCGCGCGCGGGATGGAGCGACGGGCCGCCGTGCAGACTGTGCGCGATCGCCCCTGCGGCGCCTCAGGAATTGTTGCCGCGTTCGCAGGAATTGCGCGCCGCGTCGGCTCGCGGACGTTCCGCAGGCAGCCGGATCCCGGGCACGATCCTTGCTTGAGCGAAGCCTCCACGCGGGGAATGCCTTCGGAGGCGTCATGGCCATCGATCTCCTGAACGACACCGGAACGCCGCTCGACGAGCAAGGCTTCACGTGGAAGGAGCTCGTGCAGAAGCCGATCAGCAAGCTCGACGACGATGCCTTCACGCGCGTGCGCGTGATCCTCATGAACGGCATCGAGCAGCAGGCGAATCGCTTCCAGCACGCGTGCGCCGGCATGAACGAGCACCTGCGTCAGGCGCTCGCGAAGGTCCGGCGCATCGAGCACCACCAGCAGACGCTGATCAATTGGCTGCTGTCGCCGGACCATTCCCCGCTCGAGACCACGATCGCCTACGAGCAGACCGCGATCGAGGTGACGGCCGCGGTGGCGCAGCAGGAGCCGGACGCGTATCTCGCACAGGTGTATCGCTTCGGCCTGCTGGAGGACTTCGATCACCTCTACCGCTACGCGGCGCTGCTCGACCGGCTCGAGGGCAAGGACGCCAACAACATCCTGCAGTGCTACACGGACGTGCTGCCCGGGCGGCCCACCGCCGACGAGCACCGCGCGCCGGGCGACGACCTGCGCGATCACTACCAGCGCCGCACGGCATCGCCGCTGTCGAAGCTCAACGCGCTCACCATTCTGTCGGGCGAGCACCAGACGCGCGACTACTACATGAACATCGGCCCGACGTTCGCCGATCCCCTCGCGCGCGAGCTCTATGCCGAGATCGCGTCCATCGAGGAGCAGCACGTGACGCAGTACGGCTCGCTCATCGACCCGCACGAGACGTGGCTCGAGAAGTGGCTGCTGCACGAGGCGAACGAGGTCTACAACTACTGGAGCTGCGTGCAGGCGGAATCGAACCCGCGCGTGAGGGCCATCTGGGAGCGCTTCCTCGACTACGAGCTCGGTCACCTGCACCTCGTGCGGAACCTGTTCGCCAAGCACGAGCGGCGCGACCCGGCGGAGATCCTGCCGAGCGAGCTGCCCGCGCCGCTCGCGTACGCGAGCCAGCGCGCGTTCGTCCGGGAGACGCTCGAGGCGGAGGTGGACCTGCGGGCCGACGGCACGCAGTTCGTCGACAAGGG
>DATCLR010000111.1:0-16024 GCA_036563785.1 Burkholderiales bacterium
CTTGCCGCCTGCGCCGGCACAGAAGTCTACGATCGTTTCGCCGCGGCGTGGCTCGAGGAGGAAAGAGACGATCTGACTGCCTTCGTCCTGCACCTCGAAGAGCCCGTCGCGGAAGAGCGCCGTGCGGAAAACGGACGCTCTCTCCCGCAGCCGCAGTCCGCCGGGCGAATAAGGCGTGGGATCGCAAGCGAAGCCGGCCGCCGTGAGTCGCTGCGCGAGCTCGTCGTGCTTGATCTTGAGCGTGTTGACGCGCAGGTCGACCGGCGCCGGCCGATTGAGCGCCTGGGCGAGCGCATCCGCCTCCTCGGGGCCGTACTGCGCGACGAGCCGGTCGGCCAGCCAGTCGGGCAGGCTCGCGCGCACCGGGAACGGCAGCGTCGCGACGTCGGTCGTGCGCACCCGCGCGGCGAGGGTGCGGCAATCGCCGCCGAAGCCCGCCTGCTCTAGTACCCGGGCGCTCACCCCTTCGCGCAGCCAGTGTGCGGCGACGAGCGCGGCAGGATCGCTCGACTGGGCGAGATGCTCAAGGAGGCGCTTATGGCGCAGGCACGCGTACACTGTTTCCGCCACCTCCGCGCGGTCCCTTACGCCCATGGCAGGGTGTGCGCGGAAGTAGCGCTCCATCTGCTTGTCCGCCGGCGCTTCGCCGCTCAGTATCGTTTGAAGCAGCTCGGCCGACTGCGCGAGGTGCAGCGGGCGGGGCATGTCGGAAAACCGTGGCTCGCGGTATTGCGTGATGCGGCGCCGAGAGCGCGGGGGAGTGTAACGCCCGGGCCCGCCGGCGCCGAAGCCCGGGCAGCGGCGGGCGGACCGATCCGTTTCGTCCGCCGTGCCTTCGCCGCGGATCTCAATCCCCGTAGCGCTTGAGGAGATCGTCGTAGGCGTCGATGCGGCGGTCGCGGAAGAAGGGCCAGATGCGGCGCACCTGCTCCGAGCGTCCGAGGTCGAGGTCCGCGACCAGCACCGCGGGGCCGTGCGTCGGCGCCTCGGCGAGGATCTCGCCCTGCGGACCGGCAATGAAGCTCGACCCCCAGAATTCTATTCCCGGCCCGGCGCCGCTCGGATCGGGCTCGGTGCCCACGCGATTGCACACGATGACCGGGAGCCCGTTCGCGATCGCATGCGCGCGCTGGATCGTGCGCCAGGCGTCGCGCTGGCGCATGCGCTCGTCCTCCTCGTCCCGCGGATCCCAGCCGATCGCGGTCGGATAGAGCAGCATGTCGGCGCCGTGCATCGCCATGAGCCGCGCCGCCTCCGGGTACCACTGGTCCCAGCAGACGAGCACGCCGAGCTTGCGCGCGTCCGCGCCGATCGGCGTGAAGCCCTGATCGCCGGGCGTGAAGTAGAACTTCTCGTAATAGCCGGGATCGTCCGGAATGTGCATCTTGCGGTAGCGCCCCGCAAGCCGGCCCTGGGGGTCGAGCACGACCGCGGTGTTGTGGTAGATGCCGGGGGCGCGGCGCTCGAACACGGAGCCGACGATGGTGATGCCGAGCTCTTTCGCAAGCGCGCCGAGCTGCTCCGTGGTCGGTCCGGGCACCGGCTCCGCCTGATCGAAGCGCGCCGGATCCTCGGTCTGGCAGAAGTAGACGCCGGTATGCAGCTCGGGCAGCAGCACGAGCCGCGCGCCTTGAGCGGCCGCCTCGCGGATTCCGATCGCCGAGGCGGCGAGATTCGCCGCGCGGTCCTCGCTGCAGGCGTGCTGCACCAGCCCGACACGGAACGTCGTGTTCGTCATGCGCGACATGGTAGCACGCTACCCGAGCGGCACCGCGGCCGGAAAGTGCATGGTGAGGCAGTGGAGGCTCCCGTACTGCGCGATCACCGGCACGCAGTCGATGCCGATCACCTCGCGGTCCGGGAAGCACTCGCGCAGGCGCCCGAGCGCGATCGCGTCCGCCGGATCCCGGTAGGTCGGGACGAGAACGGCCCCGTTGAGGATCAGAAAATTCGCGTAGGTCGCGGGCAGCCGGCGCCCGCCGTCGTACTGTGGCCGCGGCCAGGGCAGCGGCACCAGGCGGTAGGGGGTGCCGTCGGGCGCGCGGAATGCCTGCAGCTCCGCTTCCATCGCCTTGAGATCGGCGTAGTGCGGGTCCGTCGGGTCGTCGCAGGCGACGTAGGCGATGGTGCGGGGATCGCAGAAACGGGCGAGCGTGTCGATGTGGCCGTCGGTGTCATCGCCTTCGAGGTGCCCGTGCTCGAGCCACAGGAACCGGTTCAGGCCGAGCCAGTCGCCGAGCTCCGCCTCGAGCTGCGCGCGCGAGAGCGCCGGGTTGCGGGTCGGGGCGAGCAGGCAGCGCGTCGTGGTGAGGAGCGTCCCGGAGCCGTCCACCTCGATCGCGCCGCCCTCGAGCACGAGATTAACGGCCTCGCACGGCGTGTCGCCGAACGCGCCCGCGGCGTGCAGCCGCGCGGTGATCGCGTCGTCGAGCTCGTGCGCGTACTTGCCGCCCCAGCCATTGAAGCGGAAGTCGAGCAGCAGCGCCCGATCCCGGCAGAGGACGGTGATCGGGCCGTGGTCGCGCGCCCACGTGTCGTTCGAGGGCGCCTCGACCAGCGACACGCGGTCCGACGGGACGCCCGCGCGCGCGAGCACGTCCGCGACGTGCGCGCGGTGCGCGGCGTCGTAGCAGGCGACGAGCAGGCGTTCGCGACACGCGATCTCGCGGGCGATGACGGCGAATACCGGTTCGACCGTCTCGAGGCGGTCGCGCCAGTCGCTGCGCGCGTGCGGCCAGGTGAGCATGACGCCGCTTTGCGGCGCCCATTCCGGCGGGAGATAGGGGCGGCAGTTACCCTGCATCAGCTTTGCGCGGCTCGAAAAAGCCGGGAGTATAACGATGTCGCCGCCGTTTTTCCGGTCGGTCGCGCTTCGGCCGGACGTTCGGGTCACCGCGCCTTCGGATCGGCCGCTGCGCGTGTTCCGCATGGGGCACGCAGCCAACCGCCGGCATCGTTTCGCCCTTCGTGGCGGCGAGCGGTTTGACGCCGTGCGGCGAGTTGGTTTTGAATGCGCGTTCCCGTAATTCGACCACACCCATGCCTCTCATACGTCCTTTCCCCGGTTTGCGGCCCGCGCCGGAGTACGTTGCCGGCGTCATCGCTCCCCCGTACGACGTGCTGAGCAGCGAGGAGGCGCGCGTGCGCGCCGCCGGCAAGCCGTACAGCTTCCTGCATATCTCCAAGCCCGAGATCGATCTGCCGAGCGACATCGATCCGTACGATCCGCGGGTGTATGCACAGGGCCGCGCGAACTTCCAGCGCATGCTCGAGGCCAACGTCCTTCGGCGCGATCCGGCGCCGTATTACTACTTCTATCGGCTCACGATGGGGTCGCACGCGCAGGTCGGCCTCGTCGCCGCCGCCTCCTGCGCCGCCTATGCGGCGGGGCGCATTCGCAAGCACGAGCACACGCAGCCGGCGAAGGAGGACGACCGGGTGCGGCAGATCGACGCCCTCAATGCGCAGACCGGGCCGGTATTCCTGACCTACCGTCACGTGGGCGCCATCGATGCGCTCGCGCAGGAAGTCCAGACGGCGCCTCCGGACGTCGATGTGACGGCCGACGACGGTGTGCGCCACACGCTATGGGTGGTCTCGGACCCCGCGCGCATCGCGGCGCTGAGCGAGATGTTCGAGCGCGTCGACCGCCTGTACATCGCGGACGGGCATCACCGCTCCGCGGCCGCGCTGCGCGTCGCCGAGCAGCGCCGCGCGGCGAACCCCGGCCATACGGGCGAGGAGGCGTACAACTACTTTCTGGCCGTCATCTTCCCCGACAACCAGACCCAGGTGCTCGACTACAACCGGGTCGTGCGCGACCTGAACGGTCTCGCGCCGGACGCGTTTGTCGAGCGCGTGCGCGCCGCTTTCGACGTCACGCCCGAAGCGCGGGCGGTGAAGCCGGCGGCGCGCGGGGAGTTCGGCATGTACCTCGGAAGGCAATGGTACCGGCTGCGGATACGGGCCGACAGGATACCGGACGACCCGGTCGGTCGGCTCGACGTGAGCCTGCTGCAGCAGCACCTCCTCGCGCCGGTGCTCGGGATCGAGGATCCGCGCCGCGACAAGCGCATCGATTTCGTCGGCGGTATCCGCGGGTTGTCCGAGCTCGTGCGGCGCGTCGATTCGGGCGAGATGGCGGTCGCGTTCGCGCTGTATCCGACCTCCATCGCCGACATGATGGCGGTGGCGGATGCGAACCAGGTGATGCCGCCGAAATCCACCTGGTTCGAGCCGAAGCTCGCCGACGGCATGGTGTCGCACCTCCTCGATTGACGCCGCGCCGGCGCCGTCAGCGCTCGAGGAGGCGCGGCATCAGCTCGACGAGGTTGCAGGGGCGGGTGCGGTAGTCGAGCTGCGCTTCGATCAGACGGTCCCACGCCGTCCTGCAGGCGCCGGACGACCCCGGGAGGCAGAAGATGTAGGTGCCGTTCGCCACGCCCGCGAGCGCGCGCGACTGGATGGTGGAACTGCCGATCTCCGCATACGAAAGCATGCGGAACGTTTCGCCGAACCCTTCGATCTCCTTGTCGAGGAGCGGCTGCACCGCCTCCGGCGTGCCGTCGCGGCCGGTCACGCCCGTTCCGCCCGTCGTCAGGACGACCTGAATATCCGGCTCGGCGATCCAGCGGGAGACGACGGCCCGTATCCTATATATGTCGTCCGGCACGATCGTCTTTTCGGCGAGCCGATGTCCGGCGCGCGTCAACCGCTCGACCAGCGTCTTTCCCGATGTATCCGTGGTCTCGTCGCGCGTATCCGACACCGTCAGCACGGCGATTTGCAGGGGAATGAACCGGCGTTCGTTTTCGCTGGCCATCGGGCGCGCACTGTGGGACCGGACGCGACCATTATGGCGCCCGGCGCCGTCTCGCGGAAGCCGACGGACCGCCGCTTCGGCGTGTCGTGGCGCCGAGAAGCGGGATTACCGACGTCCGGGTGCGACGTGGAGGTGCCGGTGCCGCCAGTATCCGTGCGCGTGACCGCCCGGGTGATGGTGCCGATGCACATGCAGCGGGTGATGGACGTGCACCACGCGCGGGTAATGGACGATCACCGGCGCCGGGACGACAGGGCGATGCACCACGACGGGAAAGCCGATGTGAACGTCGACGTGGAGATTCCCGGCCTGCGCCGCCTCGGGCTGCGCGAGCGCGAGCGCCGCAGCGCCGGCGGCGGACAGAAGAGCGATTCTTGCTTTCATGGCTGCTCCCGATCTCCCGTGAGCAGTGGGGCTCGGCAGATATCAACGGGCGACGCGGGCCGAGGATGACACGTGCTCAGCGCCGCCCGTCGCCGCCGACCAGCGCGAGGACGTGATCGAGGGCCCGGTCGGGCAAGAGGCGGCGGATCACGGCCAGCACGTGCGTGGGAAGCGTGACCCGGTAGCGCGCGCGCGGCCGCCGCGCTTCGAGCGCACGCATCACTTTGGCGAGCACGGCGGTCGGCGGCAGCGCGAAAAGGGCCTTGCCCTGCTCGCGCAGCCGCCGTTCGACGGCGGCATAGCGTTCCCGATGATTGCTTTGCTCCGGCAGGATGTGCGCCCGAAAGCGCGCATAGGCGTTCTCCCGCAGCCGGGTCGCGATCGGGCCGGGCTCGATCAGCGATACGTACACGTTGGTGCCGCGCAGCTCCAGCCGCAGCGTGTCGCTCAGAGCTTCGAGGGCGTGCTTGGAAGCGTTGTAGGCGCCGCGATAGGGCAGGCACACGAAGCCGAGCACCGAGCTGATCTGAACGATACGGCCTTCGTTCCGGGCCCGGAAGACGGGCAGGAGCCGGGCAGTGAGCTCGTGCGTGCCGAAAACGTTGGTTTCGAACTGCGCGCGAAGCGCCGCGCGGGAGAGGTCCTCGACCGCGCCCGGCTGGCTGTAGCCGGCGTTATTGATGAGCGCGTACAGCCGGTTGCCCGTCCGGGCCAGGACGTGATCGACGGCCGCCGCTATCGATTCGGACGAGTCGAGGTCGAGCGCGACGCTCTCGAACCCCTCGCGCGCCAGCGCCTCGACGTCGGCCGGCTTGCGCGCGCAGGCGAACACGCGGTAGCCGCGCGCTTTGAGGCCTTCGGCGAGACAGCGGCCGATGCCGGAGGAGCAGCCGGTGATCAGAACCGACCGCGCGTCCGCCTGCGAATGCGGGCTCGATGCATGCATGACCCGTTCCCGGCTGCTAGTATAATGCCGTAACGCCGCCGCACCTTCCGACCTCATGACCACCGATCCGTTCTTCCCCGAGCGCTGCAGCGCTCGCCCGCGATGAGCGCCGCATCGAGACGTACCGGAGAGCGGCTGCGGGTCGGGGTGGTCGGGGTCGGCTACCTCGGCCGCTTTCACGCGCGCATCTACGCGGACATGCCTGACGTCGAGCTCGTCGGCGTCGCCGACATCGACGAGGCGCGCGCCCGCGAGATCGCCGAGCAGTACAACTGCGCCGCGTACACCCGGGCGGAGGATCTGCTGGGGCGCGTCGACGCCGTCAGCATCGTGGTACCGACGATTCACCATGCCGCGGTGACGCGGCCGTTCCTCGAGCACAAGGTGCACACGCTGCTCGAGAAGCCGATCGCGCCGACGCTCGCGGAGGCCGAGGAGCTGGTCGCGCTCGCCGAACGCGCCGGCGTCGTGTTTCAGGTCGGCCATCTCGAGCGCTTCAACGCGGGTGTCATGGAGCTCGCCGAGCGGGTCCGGGATCCGCGCTTTCTCGAGGTGCACCGGCTCGGCACGTTCGTCGATCGGGCCACGGACGTCGACGTCGTGACCGACCTCATGATCCACGACATCGATATCGTGCTGTCGCTCGTGCGCTCCGAGATCCGGCACATCGCCGCCGACGGCATTCCGGTCATCACCGATCAGGTCGATATCGCGAACGCGCGCATCGAGTTCGAGAACGGCGCCGTCGCGAACGTCACCGCGAGCCGCGTCTCGAACAAGAAGCTGCGGCGCATCCGCATTTTCGCGCGCGAACGCTACTACGGTCTCGATTACATCGGACAGACGCTCGAGATCGTGCGTCCGGTGCCCGACGAGAACGGCGGCAAGTGGCCGAAGATCGTGACCGAGATGCTCGAGATCACGCCGCGCCCGCCGCTCGACAGCGAGCTCGCGCATTTCGTCCAGTCGGTACGCAACGGCACGCGCCCCCTGGTGGACGGGCGCGCGGGCCTCGAGGCGCTGCGCGTAGCGCTGCTGGTCAAGGAGAGAATCACCCGATGAACGCCGAGGTGCAGCCCATTCCGTTCCTCGATCTCACCGCCGAGTTCCGGGCGCTCGAGCGGGAGTGGCTCGAGCGCATCCGCGCGGCCGGCGCGCGCGGGAGCTTCATTCTCGGGCCGGAGGTGACGGCGTTCGAGCGCGAGTTCGCGCAATACCTTGGTGTCAAGCACGCGATCGCGGTCGCGAACGGCACGGATTCCCTGGTGCTCAGCCTGCGCGCGCTCGACATCGGGCCCGGCGACGAGGTCATCACGACACCCTACAGCTTCTTCGCGTCGAGCGAGGCGATCAGCGCGGTCGGCGCGACGCCGGTCTACGCCGATATCCGCCCGGACAGCTTCACGCTCGACCCGGAGGCGGTGGAGGCGGCCATAACGCCGCGTACGCGCGCGATCCTGCCGGTGCACATCTTCGGTCACGCGTGCGACATGGAGGCGCTCGAGCGCATCGCGCGCCGGCACGGGCTCGCGATCGTCGAGGATTGCGCGCAGGCGTTCGGCGCGCGCAGCAACGGGCGCTTCGTCGGAACCATCGGCGACTGCGGCAGCTTCAGCTTCTATCCCACGAAGGTGCTCGGCTGCTACGGCGACGGCGGCATGGTCACGACGTCGAGCGACGCGATCAACGAGCGCATCCGGCGGCTGCGCAATCACGGTTCCTCGAAGCCGTACCTGCACAGCGAGCTCGGATACAACAGCCGGCTCGACGAGATTCAGGCGGCGCTGCTGCGGCTGAAGCTTGCGCGCGTCGACGCCGCGATCGCCGAGCGGCGGCGCATCGCGCGCGCCTACGAGGAGCATCTCGCGGGAAGCGACGTCGCGACGCCGCGTGCGGCCGCCGAGGCGGCGCACGTCTACGGCGTCTACACCGTGCGGGTGCCGCGCCGCGACGCGGTGCGCCAGGCGCTCGCCGAGGCGGGCGTGCCCACCGCGCTCTACTATCCGCTCGGTCTGCACCTGCAGGAGGTGTACGCGCCGCTCGGCTACCGCCCGGGCAGCATGCCGGTGTGCGAGGCGCTCACGGCGGAGAACCTCTCGCTTCCGATCTATCCCGGAATGCCCGCGGCGCACATCGAGCGCGTGACGGCGGCGCTGCGCCGGGCGCTCGGCTGATCCGTCTTTCAGCCGATGCTCGTGAGCGCGGCCGGCGCGTGCGCAGCGCGCGCCGCGGCTACGGCGGCGGCGAGGGAAGCCTCGCCCGATCGCGCAACGCGTTCGGCGAGGCCGCCGACGATATCGGCGACGACCCGCGGGCCCTCGTAAATCAGCGCCGTATAGATCTGCAGCAGGTCCGCCCCCGCCACCAGGCGCTCCCACGCATCGTCGGCGTTCTCTATGCCGCCGACGCCGATGATCGGGATCCGTCCCTGCAGATGGCGGTACAGCGTCGCGACGGCGCTCTGCGCGAGCGCCTTGAGCGGGCGTCCGCTCAGGCCGCCGGCTTCGGCAGCGAGCAGCTCGTGCTCGAGGCCCGGGCGCGCGAGTGTCGTATTGGTGGCGATCACCGCATCGATGCCGGTCGCGAGCACTGTCTGCGCGATGAACGCGTACTGTTCCTCGGTGAGATCCGGCGCGAGCTTGAGCGCGAGCGGAACGTACACGCCGTGCGCGCTCGCGAGCGCCGCCTGTTCCGTCTTGAGCGCCCGCAGGAGGGACTCGAGCCGCTCCCGTTCCTGCAGCTCGCGCAGCCCCGGCGTATTGGGCGACGACACGTTGATCGCGATGTACGCGGCGTGGATGTACACCGCGCGCAGGGCCGCGAGATAGTCCTCGTGCGCGCGCTCGATGGGCGTGTGGCGGTTCTTGCCGATGTTGATGCCGACGAGGCACGGTTTCGTGCGCCGCGCGAGATTCCGCAGGAACGCGCGCAGGCCGGCACTGTTGAAGCCCATGCGGTTGATGAGGGCATGGTGCGAAACCAGACGAAAGAGCCGCGGACGGGCATTGCCCGGCTGCGGCTCCGGCGTCACCGTTCCGAGCTCGAGCCAGCCGAAGCCGAGGGCGGCGAGCGTCGGCACACAGCGCCCGTCCTTGTCGAGCCCGGCGGCGAGGCCGAGCGGATTCGGGAACTCCAGCCCCAGCGTCCGCACGGGCAGGTTCGGTACGTGGCGGCCGTAGCGCCGGCGCAGAAGCGCCGGGACGCCCGGCACGGCGGCGCCTGCCGCGAGCACCCCGAGCACCAGGCGATGGCTCGCTTCGGCGTCGATCCGGAACAGGAGGGGCTGCAGTCGGCGGTAGAGATCGGGGCGACGATGCGTCATCCGGCGATTGTACCGCGGCGAGCGCCGGCACGTGCGCGCGCTGTTTCGCGCGGCCGCCGTCTGCTAGCTTAGTTCCGCCGACCAACGACGATCCTCGGGGACAGGAGGCACCATGGCCGAGTCAGTGCGCAAGCTTGAGTACTTTGCAGTCACCGTTCCGAACAAGCGCGGCGAAGGGGCGCGCGTGCTCGAGGCGCTCGCCGCCGACGGCGTCAATCTGGTCGCGTTCACCGGCTTTCCGGCGGCGGCGGGCAAGGCCCAGCTCGACTTCGTGCCGGAGGACTCGGCCGCGTTTCGCGCGACGGCCGAGCGGCTGAAGCTCCGCCTGCGCGGGCCGAAGACCGTGTTCATCGTCCAGGGCGACGACCGGCCGGGTGCGATGGCGTCGGTCGTGAAGCGGCTCGCCGACGCGAAGATCAACATCGTGGCCGTGGATGCGGCGTCGGCGGGCAACGGGCGCTACAGCGCGATGCTCTGGGTGAAGCCGAAGGACGTGGATCAGGCGAGCGCCGTGCTCGGCGCGAGCTGATCGGCCGCCCGCCGCGCCTCCGCGGACGGAGAGCGCGCTCGCTCCGCCGGGCACGGCGCGGGCGGCGGCGCTTCTCCCACTTCGGGTTAAAATCCCCGCTCCTTGCCCGATTGGAGTGTAGTCGTGTCGAAGAAGCTGAACCGCTATAGCGCCCGAGTGACCGAGCCGCCCGCGCAAGGCGCCTCGCAAGCCATGCTCTACGGAACCGGGCTCACGCCGGAGGACATGGCCAAGCCCCAGGTGGGGATCGCGAGCGTCTGGTGGGAGGGCAACACCTGCAACATGCATCTGAACGATCTCGCGGCACGGGTCAAGGAAGGCGTCGCGGCGGCGGGCCTGGTCGGCATGCGTTTCAACACGATCGGGGTTTCGGACGGCATCTCCATGGGCACGGACGGCATGAGCTATTCGCTGCAGTCGCGCGATCTCATCGCCGATTCCATCGAGACCGTGGTCGCGGCGCAGTGGTACGACGCGCTGATCACGATCCCGGGATGCGACAAGAACATGCCGGGCTGCCTGATGGCGATGGGTCGGCTCAACCGGCCGTCGCTCATGGTCTACGGCGGCACCATCAAGCCGGGGCACCACGGGAGCCGCCCGATCGACATTATCTCGGCGTTCCAGAGTTACGGCGAATACATCGCGGGGCGCATCGACGACGCCACGCGCCGCGAGATCGTGCGGCACGCCTGCCCGGGTCCCGGCGCCTGCGGCGGGATGTACACCGCCAACACGATGGCCTCCGCGATCGAGGCGCTCGGTATGTCGCTGCCCTACAGCTCCTCGACGCCGGCGGTCGATCCCGGCAAGGCGGAAGAGTGCCGGCGCGCGGGCGAAGCCATCCGGCGCCTGCTCGAGCTCGATCTCAAGCCGCGCGACATCATGACGCGCGCCGCGTTCGAGAACGCCATGGTGCTGGTGATGGCGCTCGGCGGCTCGACCAATGCGGTTCTGCACCTCATCGCCATCGCGCGCTCCGTGGACGTGCCGCTCACGCTCGACGACTTCCAGAAAGTCAGCGACCGCGTGCCGCTCCTCGCCGACCTCAAGCCCTCGGGCCGATACGTGATGGAGGACCTGCACCGCGTCGGCGGCATTCCGGCGGTCATGAAGTATCTGCTCGAGCACGGTCTGATCGACGGAAGCTGCATGACGGTGACCGGCAAGACCGTCGCGGAGAATCTGCGAGACGTTCCGGATCTCACCCCCGGTCAGGACGTCGTCATGCCGCTCGAGAAGCCGCTCAAGCCCACGGGCCATATCCAGATCCTGCGCGGCAACCTCGCGCCGGGCGGCGCCGTCGCCAAGATCACCGGCAAGGAGGGCACCCGCTTCCGCGGCCCGGCGCGCGTATTCGACTCGGAAGAAGCGATGCTCGCCGCGCTCGAGCGCAACGAGATCCGCAAGGGCGACGTGATCGTGATCCGCTACGAGGGACCGAAAGGCGGACCCGGGATGCCGGAGATGCTGACGCCGACGTCGGCGATCATGGGCGCCGGTCTGGGAGCGGACGTCGCGCTGATCACCGACGGCCGCTTCTCCGGCGGCTCGCACGGCTTCATCATCGGCCACGTCGTGCCCGAAGCGCAGGAAGGCGGCCCGATCGCGCTCGTGCGTGACGGCGACGTCATCACTATCGACGCGTCCACGAATCGCCTGGAGGTGGAGCTGAGCGACGCGGAGCTCGAGCGCCGCGCCGCCGCCTGGACGCCGCCGCCCTACAAGGTGACGCGCGGCACGCTCTACAAGTACATCAAGAACGTCAAGAGCGCCGCCGAAGGCTGCGTGACCGACGAGTAGACCGCGGTCGAGCCGCGCCGCCCGGGCGGCGGCGCGGCGCCTCCCTTCCGGGCAACGCCGCCGAAACGCTAGAGCACGCCGAACAGCATCAGCAGGATCAGCACGCTCAGCGGCACGCCCAAAAGCCACAGTATTATCACCCGCATCCCTGCACTCCTGAGGTTCGAGTGCAAGAAGATAGAGCAAGCGCCGTGCCAGACCCGCGCGACGGACGGCGCGTCTGCCGCCGCGTTTTCCTCCGGTCGTGCGCGCGGTCCATCGGCCGAGGCGTGCGTGATGCGTTCGTGTGGGCGGACGCATTGTCGGGCGCGGACGACAGGCGCGATGCGCCTGCAGACGGCGAAAAGTGCGCGCCGCCGCCGGTGCACGTCGTTGCCTGACGACAGAGCACGACGTTCGGGCACACGTACGCGCCTTTTCTCCTGCGCCCGATTCCAGTTTTTCATCTGGCACATGCATTGCACCTACGGAGCGCGACAGGACGTCACATGGAGGTCGCCATTTCGCGCACAACGATTGCGGCAACGATGTTGTTCGCGCTGACCGTCGCGGGAGGCGGCCGCGCCGATTCCCCGGAAGGTGGCGCGCTGGGCGATATTCCGCTGCCGTCGTTCGTCGAAGCCGACCGTGACGGGAATGCCTTCGTCGATCTCACGGAAGCCGCTTCGGCGGGGCTTCGCATCGACGTTGGTGACGCGGACACTGACCGCGATGGGCGCCTGAACGAACCTGAATGGAAGCGCGCGGCGGGCGAGAACGCCGCGGAGGGCGGCGCTTGCGCGCTTCGGCGCGACTCCCGGTTTTCCAACAACAACGACTTCGCATTATGACTTGGCAGGGACCCAAGGGACGATCAACTGCAAAAGGAGCTTCGAAATGAAAGTACCCAGCAAGACTGTGTTCATGGCGATTGCGTTCTCCGCCGCGTCCAGCCTCGCGTTCGCGCAGGGCGGTGCCACGGGCGGCGCGACAGGCGGCGGAACGGGCGGGGCCGAAGGCGGTGCCGCGGGCGGCAGCGGCGCGTTCAGTCAGTTGGATCAGGACGGCAACGGATACATCGACGAGAAGGAGGCGTCCGGGATCAGCGGGCTCGACATGCAGTCGGCCGACACGGACGGCGATGGCCAGCTCAGCCGGACCGAGTTCGAGGCGGCGATGCAGAGCGGCGGGTCGAGCGGCAGCGGCGGCGGCATGCCCGGCGCGGGC
The DNA here is from genome assembly GCA_036563785.1 of Burkholderiales bacterium. Classification (GTDB taxonomy): domain Bacteria; phylum Pseudomonadota; class Gammaproteobacteria; order Acidiferrobacterales; family Sulfurifustaceae; genus JACQFZ01. The sequence goes on from DATCLR010000111.1 coordinate 13,013, forward strand.
GGCAGCAGCGGTTCGGACGCCGGCGGCAGCAGCGGGTCGGGGAGCGGCACGCGCTAACTGCGCACGAGAAACAACGACCAAAGCTATCGCAACACGTGCCGCGCGGAAAAAGCCGTCGTCGCAAGCATTTCGGCGCAGCACGCGCGTTGCGCTAGAGCAGTCACGCTGAGCACGCCGCAGCGTTTGGAGCACCAGCCCCAGGGACGGGGCCCCGCGTCGGCCATCTTCAGCCCCTCCTCCTCGGAGATGGCCGGCGCGGGTGCTTCAGGGACGGCGTACAAAGGCCGTACGCGCCGCGCGGGTTGCGGCGCGCGCGGCGATGGTAGCATGCGCCAGTGGCTCATCGTAGCTAGTGTGAGCGCTGGCGCGTGCGCTTTTATCGCTCGAGATCGAGCTTACAATTAATACTCACCGGCTTTTTTCTCCTCGCGCTGCTGCTGATCATCGGACAGCTGGCGGCGATCACGTCCGTCGATCGTCTGGCCCGCGAGGGCCGCGACCGCGTTTACGGCGCCGCGGATGCGCTGCACCTGAGCCAGATCCTCGTCACCGACGTGACCTCCCTCGAGCGGGCCGCGCGCCAGTACCAGGTGGTGCGCGACCCCGCGCTGCTCCAGGTGTACGCGGAGCGCCGCGCACGTTTTCGCGAGAATGCGCAGCGTCTCGGCGCCTTGCGGCTCACCGAGGCGCAGCGCCAGCGCCTCGAGACGCTGGTCGACGAGGAAGCGCGCGTCTACGCGGCGCTGTTGCGCGGTCCCGCCGAGGAGCTGCGCCGCGGCGTCGAGACCTTTCCGGCGCTCGACGTGCTGGCGCGTTCCGTCCTCGCCGAAAGCGGCAACGCGATCAGTCAGGCGGTCGAGCACATTCAGCGAAACGCCAACGCCACCAAGTGGCGGCTCATCTACCACGCGCTAGGGCTCATTCCGGCCGCGCTCATCCTCGCCGGCGTGTACAGCCTCCTCATCAACCGCCCGATCGCCCAGATCGCGCGCGCCATCCAGTCGCTCGGGGAGGGCACCGCCGCGCAAGTGCCGCGTGTCGAAGGGCCGCGCGACCTCGAGCAGCTCGGCCGGCAGCTCGACTGGCTGCGCCAGCGGCTGCGCGGTCTCGAGCAGCACAAGGTCACGATCCTTCGCAACATATCGCACGAGCTCAAGACGCCGCTCGCCGCCATTCGCGAAGGCGTCGAGCTGCTGAACGACGAAGTTCCCGGTACGCTCAACCGGCAACAGGGCGAGATCGTGCGGATCCTGCAGGCGAACGTCGGGCGCTTGCACAAGCTAATCGAGGATCTCATCAATTTCAGTGTCGCGCAGGCCGAGGATCCGTTCCTCAACGAGCGGCCGGTGCAGCTGCACCGGCTGCTCGCGCGCGCGGTCGAGGAGCAAAAGACGCTGCTCGCGGCGCGCCGCATCACGGTCCGGCGGGATCTCGCCGAGGCGACGGTGTTCGGCGATTGGGAAAAGCTCAAGTCGATATTCGACAACCTGCTCTCGAACGCCGTGAAGTACTCGCCGGAGGGCGGCGAGATCACGCTGCGGCTGCGGCGCGAAGCGGGCATGGCGGTGGTCGACGTGTGCGACGAAGGCCCCGGCATCGATCCCCGCGAGCGCGAAAAGGTGTTCGACGCGTTCTACCAGGGTCCGATCCCGGCGAAGAGCCACGTGCGCGGTACTGGTCTGGGCTTGTCCATTGCGCACGCGTACGTGCGACTGCACAAAGGCACGATCCGCGTGATGGATAGCGAGCGCGGCGCGCGCATCCGCGTTGCCTTGCCGCTGGCGCGCGGGTAATCTCGCGCGTGAGGAGGAGGCGGCGGCATATGCAATGCTGGAAGGGAATCGCATGCGCGATCGGCGCTGCCGTCGTCCTGTCCGCGTGCGCCGCTCCGCGCGCGGTTCCCGAAGCGCCCGCGCCCGACGTCCACGCCCTGGGCGGCGCGCTCGCGGTCGATCCCCTGTCCGAGCTCATCAGCTTCGCCGAGCGCGTGCGCAAGCTGCCGCCCGCGCGCCAGCAGTGGGAAATCGAGATCGCCCGCGAAGCCTACAGCCAGTCTCCCGACGCGCTGACGCGGCTGAAGCTTGCGGTGCTGCTCGCCAGCGCACCGCCGGGTCTGCGCGACACGGCACGAGCGCGGGCGCTGCTGCGTGCGACGGCGCAGGACGCGAGCGCCACGCAGTCGATGCGCGCCGTGGCGTCGCTCTGGCTGGAAGACATGGCGCAGCGCGAGGCGCTCGAGCAGGCGCTCGAAGAGGAGCGGCGGCAGCGCCTGGCGCTGCAGCAAAAGATGGAGCAGCTGAAGAGCATCGAGGAGGAGATGGACCGGCGCGCCGTGCCGCCGGTGGTGCCGACCCGATGACGCCGCGCGCGCAGATACTGATCGTCGACGACGACGTAGGGCTGCTCAAGCTCCTCGCCATGCGCCTGAACGCGGCCGGCTACAGCGTCGATACGGCCGAAAGCGGCGAGCAGGCGCTCGCGCGGCTCGCGGCCGGGCAGCCCCGGCTCGTCATCGCCGACCTGCGGATGGAGGGCATGGACGGAATGGCGCTCTACGGCGCCATTCACGAACGCTATCCGACGCTGCCCGTCATCATTCTCACGGCCCACGGCACCATTCCCGAGGCGGTCGAGGCCACGAAGCGCGGCGTCTTCGGCTTTCTCACGAAACCCTTCGACAGCAAAGGGCTGCTGCGGGCGGTCGAGCAGGCGCTGCGTCTTTCGGCGGGATCTGCGCCCGCGGAGCCGGCGGCGGACCGCGAATGGCGCAGCGAGATCATCAGCCAGAGCGCCGTGATGGAGGAGCTGCTGCAGCAGGCGCGGCTCGTCGCCGACAGTGAAGCCGCGGTGCTGATCCAGAGCGAGAGCGGGACGGGCAAGGAACTGCTGGCGCGGGCGATCCACAAGGCGAGCCGGCGGCGCGATCGGCCGTTCGTGGCGATGAATTGCAGCGCCATTCCGGAGTCGCTGCTCGAGTCGGAGCTCTTCGGGCACGTCAAAGGGGCGTTCACG
>DATCLR010000233.1:0-3894 GCA_036563785.1 Burkholderiales bacterium
GTTCTACGCGGTAACAGCCGGCGTAGCCGGGGGCCTCTGGCTCCCCGTCGCGGCGCTGGTGATCGGCAGCGTGGTGAGCCTCTACTACTATCTCCGCATCGCGGTGGTGATGCTCGCCCCACCGGAGACCGGCACCGGAACCGCTGCGGCCGCGCCCCGCTGGCCGTCGGCGGCCGTGCTCGTGCTGCTCACCGCGGCGCTGCTGGGCCTCGGGGTCTATCCGCGTCCGCTCGTCGCCGTGGTGCGGTCCTCGGCGACCGAGCTCGCTGCGCGCCGGTCGGTCCCGGCGGCGTCCCTCCCGGCTCTGCGGACGCCGGCCGTTCCGGCTCCCAGGCGTTGACGCACGGAGGTGGCACACGGGTTGCGACTGCTAAGAGTTGCCCCCCACATCAGTGCCGCACTCCAACGGCACTCGATAGTCCCGACGACACGAGGAACCGGACCATGGACGACGATCACACCCTGCTGCCGAACCGAGGCCTCGTCGACGCCGACCCGCCGCCCGACGCGCACCTCACCGCGGCCGAGCAGATCGACTGGATGATCGACGAAGCCATGGAAGAAACCTTCCCCGCGAGCGATCCGCCCACCCACGTGCAGCCGGGCAGCATTGCCGGACTGCGCGCCGAGGCGCTGGCCGAGCTCTGAGCGCGGTACCGGCCCCCATGGGCGCGCCGGCGCGCGGCCTCATGCCGGCGCCGAAGCGCTTCGGACCGAGACCATCGGCCCGCTTTCAGCGTGCGAGCGGCTCGAGCTCGAAGATGCCGCCGTCCGCCATCAGCGAAAGGTACAGGCGACCGTCGCGCAGCACGTAGGTCCGCACGTGGGGCCACTGCTTGACGAGCAGGTCGTGCAGCGACCCGGGCGGGCACATCGCCCGCGTGAGCGCGAGCGGGCCGAACGCGAGTTGCGATGGCCCCTCCGAGCGCCAGCTGCCGCGTCCGCGGTTGCAGTCGAAGCGGACGTGCACCGTCGCGTCGGGCGCGAACGAGAGCGTGTACTTCGACCGTACGTCCGGTACGCGCACCGTGCCGTCGCCGCCTTCGAAGCGAACCAGCTGCCACGCCGTGCCGGTGAGGTTCCGTGCCGCTTCTTGCGGTGAGCTCGCGGCGCAAGCGGCGAGCATGGCCGCAAGCCCCCATGCCGCCAGCGCCGTCCCGAAGCCTGCCCTGCGTCGCTTCCCTGCCTTCATGCCGGTTCTCCTCGTCTCGTGCGTCGCACGGGATCGGCTCGGCGATGACGTGACCGGAACGACGCCACCCCGCGACGCGAGTGCACGAGCTTTCCGCCGCAGCGGCAAGCACGCCGGACGCCCGGCCGGGGACCGTTCGCTATCATACGAAGCACACGCGAGGAGGAGGTCCGACATGCAACGGCAGAAGTTCCGCGATGCGGCCGCGGAAGGAGGGCGTAGACGATGAGCACGCCCGCCCGTGAGCTCACCGATTTCCTGCAGGGCATCACGCTTCAGGCGCTTCCGGCAAGCACCACGGAAGCGGCGCAATGGGCGCTGCTCGACACGCTCGGCTGCGCGCTCTTCGGCGCGCCGGAGCCGTGGTCGCGCATCATGGCAGCCGAGGTGCTCGCCGAAGGCGGACGCGGACGCAGCACGATCGTCGGCCATTCGCAAAGCGTCCCGGCGCCCGCAGCGGCGCTCTGCAACGGCACCGCGGCGCACGGCTTCGAGCTCGACGACCACCTAGACGAAGCCATCGTGCATCCGGGCGCGATCGTCGTCTCGGCCGCGCTGGCTTGCGCCGAAGCGCAGGACGCGAGCGGCGAACGGCTGCTCGCCGGGATCGTCGCCGGCTACGAGACGCTCGACCGCGTGGGCCGGGCGATGGGCGTGCGCCCGGCGCAGCGCGGCTACCACAAGACGGCGGTCGCCGGTCCGCTCGGTGCCGCGGTCGCAGCTGCCGTCGTCATGCGCGTGCCGGCAGACCAGGTCTTCACCGCGCTCTGCCTCGCCTGCGCGGCGGCATCGGGAACGAAGGCCTTCGCGAGCGGCGCCGGCGGCGGCATGGAGAAGCGCATGCACGCCGGCCGCGCGGCCGAAGCAGGCGTGCGCATGGCGCAGCTCGCCGCGCGCGGCTTCACGGCGCCGCCGAACGCCCTCGACGGCCGCTTCGGGCTCCTCGAAGTGATGGCCGGCGAAACGGCCGAGCCCGAGCTCCTCACCGCGGGGCTCGGCGCCCGCTGGGCCGTCGAGCACGTGTACGTGAAGCTCTATCCCTGCTGCGCGTGGATCCAGGCCGCGGTGCAGCAGCTCGTCGCGCTGCGCGGGCCGCGGCCGCTCGCGCTGGAGGAGATCCGCCGTGTGCAGGTCGGCGTCTCCGCCTACGCCAGGGCGCAGAACGGCGCGCCCGCTCCGGCCGACACCTTCGGCGCGCAGTTCAGCATCCCCTATTGCTGCGCGCTCGCGCTCATGGGGGATCCGGCCGATCCGGCCGCGTACGCGCCGGAAGTCATCGACGATCCCGAGCGGCGGGAGGCCGCCCGCCGCGTCGAGATCGTGGTCGATCCGGAGATGGAAGCCGCCTATCCGCGGCACTACGGCGCGCGTGTCGTCCTCGAGCTCGCGAACGGCGAGCGCCGCACGAGCGCCGTGCTCGATCCCCACGGCATGCCGGCGGATCCCTGCACGCCGCAGGAGCTGCTCGACAAGTTCGCGCGTCTCGCCGGGCGCGCGAAGAGTCCCGCCGAGGTCGCGCGGATCATTGAGACGGTGCGCGGCGCGGCGGCTCTGCCAGGCGTCGCGCCGCTCGCAGCACTGCTGCGCGCCTAGCGGCGAAGCTCGACTGCGCGCGGCGGCAGCGCGGCACCGCCGCGAGCAGCACCGCGAGCCCGCAGAGCAGCAGGACCCAGTTGGAGGGCTCGGGAATCGCGAGCACCTCGAACTGCTGCGCGGCGGGAATCGGCAGCGGCGTCACGTCCACGATGACGCCGGGATTGAAGTCGACGATTCCCGGGGGCGCGTCGGGCGCGATCGTGAAGTCGATCGTCGCGAGGAGCGTGTCCGCAGCGAAGCTCTTCGGCGTGAGGTAGAAGACGCCGCAGACCTCGTTCTCGCAGATCACCGAGCCGCCGTCGGTGAACGCGCTCGTCACCTCGAGGTCGCCGTTCTGCAGAATCGCGGCGACCTCGTCGTAGAACGGCGCGATGTCGAGCGCCGAGATCTCCGTGCCGGCGCGGGCGTTGATCGTGAGCTGCACGGGATCGCCCGGATAGCCCCTCGTGCTCCCGCCGTAGAACACCTCGGCGCTCGCGCCGAGCGCGAGCCACCCGAGCGCCAGCAGCGGCGCCCGCACGGCCAATCGCAGCATCGTCGAAGAGTTCATGTCGCTCACCTCCTGGACACACGGTATCGGTTTCCTGCCGCCTGCTCGTACGGTTCCTGCGTCAGGCACCCGCGCCGAGCGCGACCTTCGGGGCCGCGGCATGCGCTGCCGCAGGCGCTACCGGGATGCGCAGGGACGCGTTCGGGTTGGGAGCCCCGATCGATGCGAGCGCGGCCGCGACCGGCTCGAGCGTTGAAGCGCCGGTTCCGGCTGCGCCGAACGCAGGCTTTGCATTCCAGTCGATCACCGGCGCCGGAGCGGCCGCACGCGCGGTGCGTACGCCGGGCGCTTCCTCGGCAGCCGCCATCGTGGGGAGCGGCGGCAGGTCGGGAATCTCGGGCACATCCAGCCGCAGCGCCTTGCGCTGGACCAGCAGCGCGTCGAACGATTCGAGCCGGCCGGTGCCGTTGACGTCGCCGACGAGCAGCGGATCGATCAGCGGGTAGGCGCCGAAGCCGCTGTCGAGCCGCAGGGCCACGCGCTGGATGCGCTGCGCGTCGAGCGACGAGTAGAGCCCTTCGCCGGTGGCATCGCCCGGGAAGGCGATCACGTGTAT
>DATCLR010000236.1:0-6582 GCA_036563785.1 Burkholderiales bacterium
GGCGGCAGACGTGCAGCTCCGCCCGGCACGCGGGGCATTCCGCGAGCCGCGAGAGCGGCAGCGGCAGCGCCGCGAGCGACGCACCGCACTTCCAGCAAACGAGCGCCGCCGTCGTCACTCCTCCGCACCCGCCACGGCGGCGACGAGCGCCAGATCGGCGCTGCGCACCGAATCGAGATCGAACTTCTTCGCCGCCGCCGCCATGCGCGTGAGCGCCTCGCCGATCGGCATCGGCGGCGCGGCGCCGCCCTTCTTCGCGCGGTGAAAGCGCACGGGGTTGATCCGCGCCACCACGTAGTTGCGCAGGTACGGCGACTTGAAGCCCCGCTTCTGCAGCGCCTCGACGATGCGCTTCACCTGTGCGTCGATGTCGAGCAGCCGCGCGGCGTAGTCCGCGCGCTTGCGCAGGCTGGCGGCAAGGCCGCGGTCGGAAAAGCGGTCGACCTTCTTGAGGAACGGGCTGTAGGCCCCGCCGGCGAAGCGGCCGTTCTCCTCGTACACGATCCCGAGCGTGAGCAGCTCCGGCGCCTCGAACTCCGCCGCGAACTCGCTTTCCTTCGCCTGCGGGGAGCGCTCCGCGAGACGGCGCGCCATGCGAATCACCTCGAGGCTGCGGTCGCGCAGGTTGTGCGCCTTCTCGGTGTTGAGCGCGAGGATGCGAAACGCGAGGCGCTCGTCGGGCGAGACCAGTGCCGTGATCTGACGCAGCCCGAGCACCTTCGCGGCGGCGAGCCGGTGGCGCCCGTTCGGGGTCCAGAGGCGGCCCTCCTCCCCGCGCACGACGATCAGCGGGTCGAGGAACGCCCCCGCCTCTTCGATCTTCTCGGCGAGCCGCTTCGCGTGCGTCGGCGAGAGATCGCGCTGGAACGGCGTCGGCTCGACGGCGTTGAGCGGCAGCGCCGCGAGCAGCAACGCGCGCCCCGAGAGCGGCTCGCGGTACGCGCCGAGCGGCGCGCCGCCCGCGGCGCGCACCTCCTCGGCGAGCGGCGCGACCTCCGGGGCGTCGAGCGCGAGCGCCATGTCCCCGACCTCGAGCCCGCGCTTCTGCGCGCGCGGCGCGAGCGAGGTACGGGCGCGCGCGGACCGCCGGCCCGCCTTCTTCGCCCGCTTCGGCTTCACCTGTGCCGCCATAGGCACAGTTTATCGAAAACACGAGGCGAGCCGCGAGGCGTGACGCGGGGCGGCGGGCGCCGAAGACGCTATAATCCGCGGGCCATCGTTTCCCGCTTCCCATGAACATCATCGAACTGCAGAACGTCACCGCCTACCGCGGCGACACGCGCGTCTTCGACGGCCTGTCGCTCGCCATCCCGCGCGGCTGCAACACCGCGATTCTCGGCCCGAACGGCGCCGGCAAGACGACGCTGCTCAAGCTGCTCGCGCGCGAAATCTATCCGGTCGAGCAGGAGGGAAGCCGCCTGCTTCTCTTCGGCCGGGAGCGCTGGAACGTCTGGGAGCTGCGCGCGCACCTCGGCATCGTGTCGCACGACCTGCAGCGCGACTACGTCGGACACGCGACCGGGCTCGACGTCGTGCTCTCCGGCTACTACTCGAGCGTGGGCGTCTGGGCGCACCAGCGGTTCACGCCTGCCGAGCGGGAGCGCGCGGCGGCGATCATGGAGCAGCTCGGGATCGGCGCGTTCCGCGACAAGCTCTATGCCGCCATGTCGACCGGCGAGCAGCGCCGCTGCCTGCTCGCGCGGGCGCTCGTCAACGATCCCGAAACGCTGGTGCTCGACGAGCCGACCAGCGGCCTCGATCTCAAGGCCTGCTTCCAGTACATCGACACGGTGCGCGCGCTCATGCGCGCCGGCAAGACGGTGCTGCTCGTAACCCACCACATCCACGAGATCCCGCCCGAGATCGAGCGCGCGATACTGCTCAAGGCGGGGCGCGTGCTCGCCGACGGCCCGAAGGCCGAGGTCCTCACGGACGCGAATCTCACGGCGCTCTTCGAGACGCCGGTCAAGCTCGTGCAGGCGAACGGGTTCTACCAGGCCATGCCCGGCGCCTGAGGTCGCCGCCCCGGCGCGCGCTCAGGAGCGCGACAGCGTGCCGGGCATGCCCGCCTCGAGATCGAACTTCAGCGCCAGGAACGTCATCAGATCGCGGCGCGAGAGGATGCCGATCAGCCGGCCGTCGTGCACGACGAGGAGCCGGCCGTGGCCGCTGCGCTGCATGCGGCTCCATGCCTCAAGCGCGTCGGCGGCCGGGCCGATGACGTGATCCGCGGTGCACGGCTGCATGATGTCGCGCACGGTGCGCCGCGTCCATTCCACCTGCGGCACCTTCTTGAGCTCGTCGAACTCCACGATTCCGAGCACGCGCTCGTCCTCGACGACCGGGAACATCTTGTGCCGCGTCCGATAGATGTAGTCCTCGACGAGCTGATCGAGCGGCAGGTCGGCGCGCACCGTGACCGGGTTCAGCGTCATGAAGCGGCGCACGTGCTCGCCCTTCATGGCGTCACGCAGGAGCATCTGCTGATACGACATGCCGGCGGCGCCGCGCAGGAACAGCCCGATCAGGAACCACCACATGCCGCCGATGAAGTTGCCGGTGACGAAGGCGATCGCCCCGAGCACGATCAGCGCGAGCCCGAACCCCGAGCCGATGGTCGCCGCGACGCGGGTGGCCCACCGGAAATCGCCCTTCCAGCCCCAGAGCGCGGCGCGCAGCATCCGCCCGCCGTCGAGCGGAAAGCCCGGCACCAGATTGAAGACGCCGAGCACCAGGTTGACGAGGCCGAGGTAGTAGAGCACGCCGTTGACCGCGCTCGGCGCGTCGCCCGCGGTCGCGAGGTAGGCCTGGTACAGCAGGAAGGCGAGCACGAAGCTCGCGATCGGGCCGGCAACCGCCATCAGGAACTCCGACTTCGGCGTAGGCGGCTCCTGCTGCATCTCGGCGACCCCGCCGAAGATGAAGAGCGTGATGCCGCTGATCGGCAGCCCGTAGCGGCGCGCCACCAGCGAGTGCGACAGCTCGTGGAACAGGATTGAGAACAGCAGCCCGATGGCGCCGGCGATGCCCATCCACCAGTAGGTGCTCCTCGGGAGGTCCGGCGTGATCTGTGGAAAGAGGCCGAGCGCGAGCGACCACGCCACCAGGAACGCGAGCAGGAACCAGGAGAGATCGAGCCGTACCTCGAAGCCGAACAGACGAAACAGCGTGAAGCGCCGCGTGAACATGCGTACTCCTCCTTCCCGGACGGCGCCATTCTAGCCCGTCCCCGATAACTCCCCCATCGTCGAAGGAATCCGGCGCGCCCGCCGGTGCCGGCAGGCGTGCTTGGTGACGCGCGCGGGTGAATCCTGATAGCCTTGGCGGCGTTCGAGGACGCCACCGACGAGCGCTTATGGCTGACAATCCGCAGAACCGCACGGCGGATCCGCAGATGGATGCGGCTTCGCTCTACCGCGAAGAAATCTTCACCGACCGCAAGATCGGCACGATCCGGCGGCTGACGCCGGTGAAGGCCGACGGCTCGACCGACACCGCGCGCGAGGTGGTCTATATCGGCGAGGCGCAGATCCTGACGCAGATCGGCCCGCTGCCGCTGAGCTTCGAGATTCCCGCACGCTCGCTCGAGGAGGCGGTGAAGCAGTTCGGCGCCGCGACGAAGCAGGCCATCGAACAGGCGATGAAGGAGCTGCAGGAGCTGCGCCGCCAGGCCACCTCCTCGCTCGTCATTCCGCAACCGGGCGCCGGTCCTTTTGGTCCCGGCGGCTTGCCGGGGGGGCCCGGCGGATTCGGCGGCCCGGGCGGCCTGCCGGGCGGCGGCAAGATCAAGCTGCCCTGATCCCCGACGCCCGCCGCGGCGCGGTTCCGACGCGCTGCGGGTCGTTCACATTGGTTCCCGCCGGCGACGGTTCCCGCCGGCGACCGACCACGCCGCCGCCGCCGGCCCGCCTTTCGACTCAATAAACGTCGAGGGCGGCGGCCACCAGCCGCCGATCACCGTCCGGCGGCGATCGCCTCGAGCGCTTCCCAGCGCGCGTAGGCCGCTTCGAGCTCCTGCGTCACCTGCTCGAGTCGCGCCAGGGTCGATGCGATCCGGTCGCCCGGCTGCTGGTAGAACGCGGGATCGGCCGCCGCCGCGTGCAGCTGCGCCTGCTCCCGCTCGAGCGCCTCGATGGTCTGCGGCAGCGCCTCGAGCTCGCGCTGCTCCTTGTACGAGAGCTTCCGCGGGCGCTCCGCCCGCGGCGCCTCGCGCCGCGCGGGCGCCGCAGGCGCATTCGACGGCGCCGCCGCTTTCGCGGGCGGCGCGTGCGCCTCCCGGTGGCGCCGCCAGTCCTCGTAGCCGCCGACGTACTCGCGAACCCTGCCCTCGCCCTCGAACACGAGCACGCTCGTCACGATGTTGTCGAGGAACGCGCGGTCGTGGCTCACCACGATGAGCGTGCCCTCGTAGTCGGAAAGCCGGTCCTCGAGCAGCTCGAGCGTGTCCACGTCGAGATCGTTGGTCGGCTCGTCGAGCACGATCATGTTCGCGGGCATCGCGAGGATCTTCGCGAGCAGCAGCCGGTTGCGCTCGCCGCCCGAGAGCGCCTTGACCGGCGTGTCGATGCGCTGCGGCGGGAACAGGAAATCCTTGAGGTAGCCGACGACGTGGCGCGAACGCCCGCCGACCTCGATGTAGTCGCGGCCCTCGCTCAGGTTGTCGCGCACGGTCTTCTCGACGTCGAGGAGCCGCCGATGCTGATCGAAGTATGCGGTCTGCAGGCGCGTGCCGAGCACCACGCGCCCGCTCGTCGGCTGGAGCTCGCCGAGAATGAGCCTGAGCAGCGTGCTCTTGCCGGCGCCGTTCGGCCCGACGATGCCGAGGCGGTCTCCGCGGACGATCTGCGTCGAGAAATCGCGCACGATCCAGCGGTCGCCGTAGCGGAAGCTCACGTGCCGCAAGTCCGCGACGAGCTTGCCGGAAAGCGCGCCGGCATCGATGGCGAAGTCGGCGCGGCCGGCGGCCTCGAGGCGTTCGCGCCGCTCGCGCCGCATGGCCTCGAGCTTGCGCACGCGCCCTTCGTTGCGGGTGCGCCGCGCCTTGATCCCTTGCCGAATCCATGCCTCGTGCGCCGCGAGCTCCTTGTCGAACTTCGCCGCTGTGCGCGCCTCGGCTTCGAGCATCTCCTCCTTGCGGCGGAGATACTCGGCGAAATCGCCGGGAAACGACGTGAGGCGGCCGCGGTCGAGCTCGACGATGCGCGTCGCGAGGCGCTTGAGGAACGTGCGGTCGTGCGTGATGAACATGAGCGCGCCGCGGAAGTCGAGCAGGTACTCCTCGAGCCAGGTGATCGCGGCGATGTCGAGGTGGTTGGTCGGCTCGTCGAGCAGCAGTACGTCCGGCTCGCAGGCGAGCGCCCGTGCGAGCATCACCTGGCGGCGGATGCCGCCCGAGCACTCGGCGAGGCGCGCGTCGGCCGGCAGCGCGAGCCGCGTGAGCACGCTCTCCACCTTCCGGCGCGCGTTCCAGCCGTCGAGCGCCTCGATGCGGGCCTGCAGCGCGTCGAGCCGCGCGAGCGCCGCGCGGTCGGCGGCCGCGGCCTGCGCCGCACGGTGATACTCGGCGAGCAGCGCGCCCAGCTCGCCGAGCCCGCCCGCGACGACCTCGAACACCGTTCGATCGGCGTCGGGCGGCACTTCCTGCTCGAGATGCGCGATGCGCAGCGGATCGCGGCGCCATACCTCGCCATCGTCGGGCTGCACCGCGCCGGCGATCACGCGAAACAAGGTCGACTTGCCCGCGCCGTTGCGGCCGACGACGCACACGCGCTCGCCCGCCTCGAGCTGGAAATCGGCGTGCGCGAGCAGCGGCACGTGGCCGTAGGCGAGGGAAACGTCGTCGAGACGCAGCAGCGGCATGGCGGACGCCGGAAGCTAGCGCAGCCGGACGGGCAAAAAAAGACCCCGCCTCGCGGCGGGGTCCGTTCGATCGACGATTCGGGCGTCGCTCAGAGCGGGCGCACGTTCGCGGCCGCCGGTCCCTTGGGGGACTGCGTCACTTCGAACTGCACCTTCTGGCCCTCGGCCAGCGTCTTGAAGCCGGTGCCCTGGATGGCGGAGTGATGGACGAAGACGTCCTTACCGCCGTCCGCCGGAGAGATGAAGCCGTAGCCTTTCGAATCGTTGAACCACTTCACGGTTCCTGTAGTCACTGAAAATACCTCGAGTCGGTGGGTTGAGACACGTGCAGTCCGTTTCTTGAGAGAGCTTGCGGGAGTGCACTTCCGATACCACCAGGAGGTACTTCCGAACTACTACAAGAACCAACTGCAACCGACGCGCACTATACACGAGTCCGCGAGGAAAGCTACTGAAATTTTCGCGCCGCTGCGGCTAGACCGGCCGTCTCGAATCCGCCCGCCCGGAGCGCGCCGGCGCTCCGTCGAGCAGCCGCCACAGGTAGAGGGCGAGGAAGGAGCGATAGGGCGCGAAGGCGGCCCCGATGCGCTCCATCGTGCGCGCCGAGCACCGCCCGAGCGCGACCTTGAGCCCGCGCTGTACCCCGACATCGCCGACCGGCCAGACGTCCGGATCCCGGAAATAGAAGATTCCGGCCATGTCGGCCGTCCACTGCCCGATACC
>DATCLR010000238.1:0-1774 GCA_036563785.1 Burkholderiales bacterium
GCGCCACTCGGTGATCCAGAGCGTGAACGCGACGTAGGTGGCGAGTGTGGCGAGCGTGACGAGCGCGAACACGGCGTCGTAGCGCGCGAACAGGATGCCGGTCACCAGCGCGATCTCGAGGATCGTCGGCAGGATGTTGAACAGCATGAAGTTGAGCAGGAACCGGATGCCGGCGGTCCCGCGCTCGATGTCGCGCGACATGCCGCCCGTCTGGCGCTCGAGGTGGAAGCGCAGGCTGAGGTTGTGCAGGTGCTCGAAGACCTTGAGCGCGACGCGGCGGATGGAGCGCTGCAGCACCTTGACGAACACTACGTCGCGCAGCTCCCCGAAGAGCGAGTTGCCGAGCCGCAGGAGGCCGTAGGCGGCGAACAGGAACACCGGCAGCGCGAGCAGTGCCTGGCTCTGCTCGAAGGTGTCGACGATGCGCTTGAGCACGAGCGGCACGCCGACGTTCGCGAGCTTGGCGAGGAGGAGGAAGCCGAGCGCGAGCGCCACCCGTCCGCGGTACTCGAGCAGGTACGGGAGCAGGGTCTTTATCGTGCGCCAATCGTTGCGATTGGCTGGGGGCTTGCCGTAGTGGGTGATGCGCACGGAGGGCGTCGCGACCTCGGGCCGCTATTGTACACGAGCGAACGAGCGGGGCGTTGAAGCGCGCCGCGCCGCGGCCCGGCGTAACCCGGGCCGCGGCGCGGGAACGCGGCGGCGCACTGCCGCGCGCTCAGTGCACCAGGCGCTTGTACTTGATCCGGCGCGGCTGGGCGGCGTCCTCGCCGAGGCGCCGGCGCCGGTCGGCTTCGTAGTCGGCGTAGTTGCCTTCGAACCACACGACCTGGCTGTCGCCCTCGAACGCGAGGATGTGCGTGGCGATGCGGTCGAGGAACCAGCGGTCGTGCGATATCACGACCGCGCAGCCGGCGAAGTCGAGCAGCGCCTCCTCGAGCGCGCGCAGCGTGTCGACGTCGAGATCGTTGGTCGGCTCGTCGAGCAGCAGCAGGTTGGCGCCGCTCTTCAGCAGCTTCGCGAGGTGCACGCGGTTGCGCTCGCCGCCCGAGAGGTCCTTCACGAACTTCTGCTGATCGTTGCCGCGGAAGTTGAAGCGGCCGCAGTAGGCGCGCGAGGGCACCTCCTGCTTGCCGAGCATGATGATGTCGTGGCCGCCCGAGATCTCCTCCCACACGGTCTTGTTGCCGTCGAGCGCGTCGCGGGTCTGGTCCACGTAGGCGATCTGCACCGTGGGGCCGATGCGCAGCTCGCCGCTGTCGGGCTTCTCGAGCCCCGCGATCATGCGGAACAGCGTGGTCTTGCCGGCGCCGTTCGGGCCGATCACGCCGACGATGCCGCCGCGCGGAAGGTTGAAGTTCAGGTTCTCGAACAGCACCCGGTCGCCGAAGCTCTTGCTCACGTTCCGCGCCTCGACCACGAGATCGCCGAGCCGCGGCCCCGGCGGGATGTAGATCTCCTTCGTCTCGTTGCGCTTCTGGTACTCCTGCGACGCGAGCTCCTCGTAGCGGGCGAGGCGCGCCTTGCTCTTCGCGTGGCGTCCCTTCGGGTTCTGCCGCACCCATTCGAGCTCCTGCTGCATCGCCTTGCGGCGCGCGGTTTCCTGCTTCTCCTCGAGCGCGAGCCGCTTCTCCTTCTGCTCGAGCCAGGAGGAGTAGTTGCCCTTCCACGGGATGCCGTGGCCGCGGTCGAGCTCGAGGATCCAGCCGGCGACGTTGTCGAGGAAGTAGCGGTCGTGGGTGACGGCGACGACGGTGCCGGGATACTCCTGGAG
>DATCLR010000246.1:0-5103 GCA_036563785.1 Burkholderiales bacterium
ATCCAGGACAAAGTCGTCGTAGTGACCGGAGGTGCAACGGGAATCGGCCGCGCGCTCTGCCGGCGGTTCAAGGAGGAGGGCGCGCGCGGCATCGTCGTCGCCGACATCGACGCCGCCGGCGCCGAGGCGGTGGCGCGCGAGGTCGGGGGCCTGGCGGTGCGGACGGACGTCGCGGTCGAGGCGGAAGTGGCGGCGCTCGCGCGCGCCGCCACGGAGAAGTACGGCCGGATCGACCTCTTCTGCTCCAACGCCGGCATTATCGTGCGCGGCGGCGAGACCGTACCGGATGCCGACTGGCAGCGCATCTGGCAGATCAACGTCATGGCGCACGTCTACGCCGCGCGCGCGGTGCTGCCGCAGATGCTGGCGCGCGGCGAGGGCTACCTGCTGCAGACGGCCTCGGCCGCGGGGCTGCTCTCGCAGATCGGCTCGGCCCCGTACGCCGTGACCAAGCACGCGGCCGTGGCGTTCGCGGAATGGCTCGCGATGACCTACGGCGACCGCGGCATCAAGGTGAGCTGCCTCTGCCCGCAGGGCGTGCGGACGAACATGCTTCTCGGACCGGACGGCAACCGCAAGTCGTTCCTCACGGCCGGGGCGCTCTCGGCCGAGGAGGTCGCCGAAGCGGTGGTGCGCGGGCTCGAGGCGGAAACGTTCCTGATCCTGCCGCATCCGGAAGTGCTCGAGTATTTCCGGCGCAAGGGCGCGGACTACGACCGCTGGATTCGCGGCATGCAGCGGCTGCAGGCGAAGGTCAAAGCGGAGTTCGGCGATCCGATTTAGCCGAGGGATTGACACGGCAGTGCCTGTCGTGTCGTCCGACGCTCGGGCTGTGTGCGGGTTGAAGCGGTTGCGCTGCTCCGCGGGTACAACGAGCGCGTCGGTCGACCGTCTTCCCGGGGCGGAAATTGACCGCTCCGGCGGCAAGCGCGTAAACTTTCGCTCCCGCCGGGGCGATTAGCTCAGTGGTAGAGCACTGCTTTCACACGGCAGGGGTCGTAGGTTCGAACCCTACATCGCCCACCAATTCCCTCGAGCCAGCCGATGTGCAGGTGCTGCCGCCCGGAGCGGCGGCAGCCCATCCGGTCTGTCTCCGCGAGGCTGATTTCGCTTCCGCTTGCCAGTAACATAACGCGCTTTCCGTTCCCGGCCATCGCATGACCGTTCGTACCCGTTTCGCTCCGAGCCCGACCGGCTATCTCCACATCGGCGGCGCGCGCACCGCGCTTTTCTGCTGGCTTTACGCCCGCAAGCACGGCGGCAAGTTCATTCTGCGCATCGAGGATACCGATCTCGAGCGCTCCACCGCCGAGTCGGTGAACGCCATCCTCGAGGGCATGACCTGGCTCGGGCTCGAGTACGACGAGGGGCCGTTCTTCCAGACCAAGCGCTTCCCGCGCTACCGCGAGGTCATCGAGCAGATGCTGCGGGAAGGGAAGGCCTACTACTGCTACTGCTCGAAAGAGCGGCTGGAGCAGCTCCGCGCCGAGCAGATGGCGCGCAAGGAGAAGCCGCGCTACGACGGCCTGTGCCGGCCCGGCGTGCCGAATCCCCCGCCCGGCGTGAAGCCGGTGGTGCGCTTCAAGAACCCGCAGAGCGGGGCGGTGGTGGTCGAGGATCTCATTCGCGGCCGCGTCGTGTTCCAGAACAGCGAGCTCGACGACCTCATCATCGCGCGCGCCGACGGCACGCCGACCTACAACTTCACCGTGGTCGTGGACGACATGGACATGAACATCACCCATGTCATCCGCGGCGACGACCACCTGAACAACACCCCCCGGCAGATGAACATGCTCGAGGCGCTGGGGGCGAAGCCCCCGGTGTACGCGCACGTCCCGATGATCCTCGGGCCCGACGGTTCGCGGCTCTCCAAGCGCCACGGCGCGGTGAGCGTGATGCAGTACCGCGAGGACGGCTACCTCCCCGAGGCGCTCCTCAACTACCTCGTGCGCCTCGGCTGGTCGCACGGCGACCAGGAGATCTTCTCGGTCGACGAGATGATCGCGCTCTTCGACATCAAGGACGTGCACAGCTCCGCCGCTTCGGTGAACCCGGACAAGCTCCTCTGGCTCAACCAGCACTACATCAAGACGAGCGATCCCGCGCACGTCGCGCATCACCTGAGCTATCACCTCGGCAAGCTCGGCGTCGACCCCGCGCAGGGCCCGCCGCTCGTCGAGGTCGTGAAAGCGCAGCGCGAGCGCGCGAAGACGCTCGTCGAGATGGCGCAGAACAGCGTGTTCTTCTACCGCGAGCCGGAGGGCTACGACGAAAAGGCGGCGGCGAAGCATCTGAAGCCGGAGATCGCGCCGGCGCTCGCGGCGCTCGCCAAGGAGATCGAGGCGCTAAGCGAGTGGACCGCGCCTGCGCTGCACGGGGCCGTCGAGCGCACCGCACAGGGCCACGGCCTCGACTTCGGCAAGCTGGCGCAGCCGGTACGCGTCGCCGTCACCGGCCGCGCCGTATCGCCGCCGATCGACGTGACTCTGCATCTCCTCGGCCGCGAGCGCGCTTGCGCGCGGCTGCGGAAGGCCGTCGACTACCTCGCCGGCTGACGCGGCTGCTCGGCCGTGTGCTGCGAGAGCGTGAGAATCGGCGACGCTCCTCGCGTCGCGGCGTTGCGGTGGCCCCGCGAGCACGTCCGACGGCGCGCGTTCCTTCACGTGTCTCGCCGCCAGGCGCCGCTCTAGCGTACACTTCTCCGCGCCGCGAAGCAGGGGACGACCAGGGAACGTGACGACGACGGCGGACTTTCTCGTGATCGGCGGCGGGGTGATCGGCCTCAACCTCGCTCTCGAAGCCAAGCGTCGCTACCCCGGAAGCCGCGTCGTCCTGATCGAGAAAGAGGACCGCTGCGGCGCGCATGCGAGCGGACGCAACAGCGGCGTGCTGCACGCGGGGTTTTACTACACCGCCGACAGCCTCAAGGCGCGCTTCACGCGCGAAGGCAACCTGCGCCTCACCCGCTACTGCGAGGAACGGGGTCTGCGGATCCGAAAGTGCGGCAAGCTCGTGGTGGCGCGCGACGAGCGCGAGCTCGCCGGACTCGAGGAGCTGCTGCGGCGCGGGCGCCGGAACGGCGTCGAGGTGCACGAGCTCACCGCGCGCGAAGCGCGGGCCATCGAGCCGCGCGTACGGACGTACGATAAGGCGCTGTGGTCGCCGACGACGTCGTCCGTCGATCCGGCCGAGGTCATGGAGAGTCTGGTCGGCGACGCCCGTGCGGCGGGGATCGACATCCGTACGGCGACCGCGTTCGTCGAGCGCGACGCCGCCGGGGTGGTCACCACCCGGGGGCGCATCGCCGCGGGCTGCGTGATCAACGCCGCGGGCCTCTACGCCGACCGCATCGCGCGCGCCTACGGCTTCTCGCGCGACTACCGCATCCTGCCGTTCAAAGGGCTCTACCTGTACTCGCCCGAGCCGGACGGGGCGCTGCGCACCAACGTCTACCCGGTTCCCGATCTGAACCATCCGTTCCTCGGCGTGCACTACACCGTTGCGGTCGACGGGAAGATCAAGATCGGCCCGACGGCGGTTCCCGCCTTCTGGCGCGAGCACTATGCGGGCTGGCAGAACTTCCGGCTCGCCGAGTTCGGCGAGATCGTCGGGCGCGAGCTCGCGATGTTCCTGCGCAACGACATCGGTTTCCGCCGCTTGGCGTGGACCGAGCTGCAGAAGTACTTCAAGCGCAACATGGTGCGGCAGGCCGACGCTCTGCTCACCGGCAATCCGCCGGCGAGCGCGTGGCGCTGGGGCAAGCCCGGAATCCGGGCGCAGCTCGTCAACACGCGCGAACGCCGCCTCGAGATGGATTTCCGCTACGAAGGCGACCGCTCGTCGTTTCACGTGCTGAACGCGGTGTCGCCCGCGTTCACCTGCTCGATGCCGTTCGCCGAGTTCCTGTTCGACCGGCTCGAGGAGGGCCGGCTCGCGGCGTAGGAGCGGCGACGCGTGTTGGGGGATCGGCTGTTTGGGGGTCGGCTTTTGTCAGCGCTCAGGGCTTCGGCGTAAGGTCGTGTGTGACGGACGCACGGAGGGCGGAGGCCGCGGTCATCGCACCGGCGACCAGAAGCTCGTAAGGCATTAGTCGAGCGCGGCCCGCACCTTCCGCGCGAGTACCCCGGCGAGATTCCGTCGCCGAGGTACTGCAGCGCAGTCACAACGAGGCGAGGCGCCGTTCAGTGGCGCTTCTTGCCCCAGCCACCGTAATGATGGTCTTTGTCCCAGTGAACGTGATGGCGCGAGCCGGAATGGTGGCCCCAGCCTCCGCGATGGTGATCCTTCCAGCCGTCGTGATCGCGGTGGCCCTTTTTCCAGCCGCCGTGGTGGCCGTCGTCGCAGCCGCCGTCATGGCCGCCCTTCCATGGTGAGTGCTTGCACTCACGGGACCTGTCGACAATTTCGACTGTGCCGACGACGCGATCGCGCAGGAACTCGTCGTCGGCTGCCTGCTGATCGTAGAGCGAATACGTGACGGTGGCCTGTCCGCCGTCGGCGCGAGTACAGAAACCGTCGAACGAAACGGTTTCCTCGGTCATCGAATCGACGATTATGGGATGCAGCGTAACGATATCCCATGGCGCTCCTTCGCCCTTCTTGCAATGGACATCGAGCACGACCGAGAGGTAGCCGACGTATTGCGATTCGCTATCGTTCCGGATCACCGCGGTAGCCGTGATGCGCTTGTTGCGGTTGACTGTCCCGAAATCGACGACGCTCGTCGTTGCGAGGGCATGCATGTCGCCGGAGAAACCGCCGATGCAGTCCGAGGCGGTACCGTTGTGAACGTCTGCGCAGGCGATATGTACGGTGCCGACCGGCTCCGGTTCGCCGTTGCCCTCGTCGCTATCCGATTCTTCCTGGTGGTCTGACCCGCCGTTACTGCCTGGGTCGATTGCGGCCTGGTTACTCCCGTTGCCCCCCGAACTGCAAGCGGCGAGCAACAGCGCGAAGAAGAGAAGCAGCAAGATTCTCATTATTGGCCCCCCTTAGTGGTTATTTGCTTGTTAGTTGTAGTTGTGAGAGTCATTTTACCGACATCGGATGCCTCGCTGGAACTTGATTGGTTTTGAAAGCTCCGCAGTATGGGCAGGGCGA
>DATCLR010000265.1:0-3766 GCA_036563785.1 Burkholderiales bacterium
GAAGCGCACCGCACGCAGCATCCGCACCGGGTCCTCGCGGTAGCGGCTCGCGGGATCGCCGATCATGCGCAGCACCCCGCGCTCGAGGTCGGCGACACCGTTGACGTAGTCGATCACGCTGCGGTCACGCACGTCGTAGTAGAGCGCGTTGACCGTGAAATCGCGCCGCAGCGCATCGGTTTCGCGGGTGCCGAAGACGTTGTTGTCGTGCGTGTCGCCACCGTCGGAACCCGGCGCCGCACGAAACGTGGCGACTTCGATGATCTCGCGCCCGAAGCGCACGTGCGCCAAGCGAAAACGCCGCCCGATCAGGCGGGCGCTGTGGAACACGCGCTTGATCTCCTCGGGGCGCGCGTCGGTGACGACGTCGAAGTCCTTCGGCTCGCGTCCGAGGAGCAGGTCGCGCACGCAGCCACCGACGAGCAGCGCATCGTAGCCCGCTTCCTGCAGCCGGCTCAGGACTTTGAGTGCATTCTCGCTGATCAGCGCGTGGGGAAGGTTGTGCCGCGCGCTGGGAATGATGAGGGGTGCGCTAATCGTTGACAGACCTGCAATCGGTTGTGCCGCGCCGGTGCGTCCGTTTCGGTGTCGGGTTCGCCGCGCCGATTCGTCGTGTCGCGCGTCGGTCGCGCCGGCGGTTGTGTAAACCCGACCGCAACGTATAATACCATCGCCCCGCGTAGCGTTGGCACCGCGCCGCTCCCTTCGTCTAGTGGCCTAGGACGCTGGCCTCTCACGCCGGTAACAGGGGTTCGAATCCCCTAGGGAGCGCCAAATGCCGCGAGTCGTGCGCGCAGCTCGCACACGGCTCGGGCTCTCGAGCCTTGATTCGGCGCCCTTCCGCCCCCATCCGGTAGCCACCCAGTGGCCATCGCGAGGCGTCCCTATGAAATCGCCCCACATCGCCGACGTCAGCCGGGCGGACTTCGCCGCCCGCGTGATCGAGCAGTCGCACAAGGTGCCGGTGCTCGTCGATTTTTGGGCCCCCTGGTGCGCTCCCTGCCGCATGCTCACCCCGGTGCTCGAGCGCCTCGCCGAGGAGTATGCGGGAAAGTTCTTCCTCGCGAAGGTCAACACCGACGTGGAGCAGGAGCTCGCGCTGCAGTTCCACATCCGCGGAATCCCGGCCGTGAAGCTATTTCGCAACGGCCGCATCGCGGGCGAGTTCGTGGGCGTCCAGCCCGAGCCGGTGATTCGCGAGATGATCGAACGGTTCCTCCCGACCGAAGCGGACATCGCCGTCGAGCGCGCGGACGCGCTCGCCGGCGCCGGCCGGCGTACCGAGGCGATCGCGCTGCTGCGCGAGGCCGTCGCGAAGGAAGCGAGCAACGACCGCACCAAGCTCGCCCTCGCCCGCCTGCTGCTCGAAGACGCCGGCGAACGCAAGGCAGCGCTGGACGAAGCGGAACGCGTGCTCGAATCGCTGTCGATCCGCGTCGCGGGCGAACCGGAGGTAGAGAACCTGCGCCTGCGCCTCAGCCTGCACCGCGTCGCGGCGGACGCCCCGGAGCGCGCGGCGCTCGAGCAGACCGTCGCCGCGAATCCCGGCGACGTGCGCGCCCGCTACCAGCTCGCCGCGCGCCTCGCGCTCGCCGGCCAATACGAGCCGGCGATGGAGCAGCTGCTCGAGATCGTACGGCGGGACCGCAAGTTCGAGGACGATGCGGGGCGCAAGACCCTGGTCGGACTCTTCCGTCTGCTCGGAAACCAGAATCCGCTCGTGACGCGCTATCGGACGCTGCTTTCGAGTACGCTCGCGTGAGCGGGGAACCTTACTCCGTCGCGCCGGCCGCCCTGAGTATGTCGATCACGCGCGTATAGCCGCCGCGCTGCGCGATCTTGAGCGCCGTATCGCCGCTCTTGTCGCGCGCGCCGGGCTCGGCGCCGTGGTCGAGCAGCACTTTCACGATATCGCTGTACCCCTTGTAGGCCGCCGCCATGAGCGGCGTCTTGCCCGTGACCGTCCGCGCGTTCACGTTGACGCCCTGCTTGAGCAGCGTCTGCACGACAGCGAGGCGACCTTTGAGCACCGCATTGAAGAGCGCGGCGGCGCCGTGCACGCTCGGCGGGCGCCCGGTCTTGTCGAGACCGAGCGGCAGCTTCCATACCCGGTTGCTGAGCGATATCACCACCATGCCGACCAGCCCGAGGAGCATTATCTGCGGATCGACGCCGAGCTCTTCGGCCAGCCCCGCCGGGAGGTTCGCCCCGATCGCGAGGAATACGACGACGAGGATCAGCGCGAACTTGAGGTAGCGGATGAGCGCGACGGCGATGACGCCGACGAGCGCGACGATGAACCAGCGCCGGTCGATATGGATGAAATCGGCGAAATCCTCGGGCAGGTTCGCGCCGATCGAAAGCAGGGCGACCAGGGCGACGAGCAGCCAGTCGCGCGACGATTCACGAAGTAGTACCACCGAACTCCCCGTTGCAGATGACAGACACGCCGCCGGCGGAAGATACGTTGGCGCGCCGGCCTCCGTTGCCAGCGCACCCGCCGGTCAGGCGAGCACGCGCGCCAGGAACCGTCCGATGTCGCGAATCTCCTCCAGACTGACGTTGTGCTCCAGATTATAGTCGTGCCATTCGACGGCGCGGCCCCGGGCCTGGAGCGCGCGGGCAACCGCCTCCCCGTGGGCGAACGGGACCATCGGGTCGTAGCGCCCGTGGGCTATGAACATGGGCAGATCGGCGTTGGCCGGGCTGGCCTCGCGGAAGAGGTCGTCCAGGTACGGCGTCGGGGCGGACAGGGACACGACCCCGGCCAGGCGCTGGGGGTACCGCAGCGCGGTATGCACCACCACCGCCCCGCCCTGGGAGAAGCCGCCCAGGGCGATGCGGCCCGGGGCGATGCCCCGCTCCACTTCGCGCCGGATCAGTCCGTTCGTGATCTCGACCGCTTCGGCGAGGTGCTCCCGGTTCTGGACGAACCCCGTCGCCCCCATGGCGATGTCGTACCACGCCCGCATGACGTAGCCCCCGTTGATCGTCACCGGCCGCATCGGCGCGTGCGGGAACACGAAGCGCACGGCCGCGCCCGGCGGTAGGCCGAGCTCGGGGATGATGCCCGCGAAGTCGTGGCCGTCGGCGCCCAACCCGTGCAGCCAGATGACGGCGGCGCGGGGCTCGGGCGCCGTTTGCAGCTCGATCGGGGGGTCGGTGAGCGTTACGGCGGGCATTACTGATCTTCTCCTCGATAGCGGCAGCCGGAATTGCAGGTTTCGTGCACCACCACCTCGGCCAGGAGCGGCAGCCGCGGCTTGAGCTCGCGCCAGATCCAGCGCGCGAGGTTCTCGCTGGTCGGGTTCTCGAGCCCCGGAATCTCGTTCAGATACCGGTGGTCGAGCCGCTGGTAGATCGGATCGAAAGCGCGCCCGATGTCGGCGAAGTCCATGACCCAGCCGCTCTGCTCGCCGACCGGCCCGCGGACCCGGATCTCGATGCGAAAGGAATGGCCGTGCAGCCGCCGGCACTTGTGCTCCTCGGGCACGTTCGGCAGCCGGTGCGCCGCCTCGATGGTAAACGCCTTGAATATTTCCACGAGCGAGGACCTGCAGTGCCGCGTAGTTTACCCGCTTCGCCCGCCCGCGGGCCGTTTTTCGGGCCGGCGGGCGCCGCTACAATACGCGACCTTCTTTCGACTGCAAGCGTCATGGCGAATTCCGAACTGCCCCTGCTCATCGAACCCGCCGAGCTCGAGTCGCGGCTCGGCGACCCGGGCCTGCGCATCGTCGACCTGAACGGCGAGCACATGCATGCGCGC
>DATCLR010000266.1:0-8658 GCA_036563785.1 Burkholderiales bacterium
GGTAGTTGATGATCTTGTGCGCCTTGTCGAGCTCCTTCGCGTAGGTGCCCGAGGTATCCACGAGCACGTACACTGCGCGCTGGTAGCTTCGCTGATCGGCGCAGGCGCCGACCCCCGCGGCGAGCGCGAGCGCGAGCAGCAGTTGCGTCAATCTTTTCATGGCCTCACCCCGTCTTGCGCAGGCGCGCGAGCTCTACGGTGTTCGAACCCGTCGCGACCTGGCGTGAGCGGATCGCCCGCTCGATCATGAGCGGCAGGAAGATCACCACGTCGTACGCCATGGCGAGCGCCGTCGCCGCGTGGCGTGCGAGGTTCGACAGCAGCCGCAGCAGCACCGCGACGAAGCGCACCGCGGCGACCAGGAGCGCCCCGATCACCGTGCGTGCCGAGCTGATCAGGTACTCGAGCGGAATCGCGACGAACGCGAGCGCGAACGGCAGGACGAATCCGAGGATCATCTGCCCCGCGACGGGAATGTTCGTCACCCAGCTCACTTCGGGCGGCGCCACGGGCGCGCCGCCGGCGAGGCCGCGCTTCAGCTCGAGATCGGCGGCGATGATGAGGTCGCGCATCACGGCGAGCGCCACCTCCACGCCGGCGAGAATGAACAGAATGGTGAACGACGCCCAGGCGAGCCGCACGCGCATGCGGTCGTGCATGTTGTGTATGCGCGGAAAGAGGTGGGTGATGCGCAGCGATTCGAGCAGGAACAGGCCCATCGCGGCCTCGACCAGCAGGATCACGAGCGCCGCGACGTGCGAAGCCTCGAGTCCGCCCGCGATGTACTCGCCGCCGCCCACCATCGCCGCCATCGGCCGCGCGATGAGCCAGAAGTTCACGAACGCGCCTCCGGCCGCGATAGCGACGACGAGGAGCGAGATGGCGAACTGCGTGGTCGCCGACGAGGTCAGGGCGTGCACCACCTTGTCGGAGCGCGCCAGGATCTGCTCGTAGCGCTCCATCTGCGCGTCGATGCGCTGCGCGCTCTCCTCGAGCCCGGTGAGGTTCTTGCTCACGCGCGTCAGCGTCTGCTCGAGCGAGCGCCAGAAAGGCTGGAAGCCCTCCAGGATCTTGTGCCGCTCCTTGTACGAACGCCGGTACTCCGCGATCAGCTTCTCGTAGACGTCCTCGACCGAGTCGGCGATGTTCTCGAGGATCTTCTGCACCAGGCCGTCGCCCGAGCTCTTGAGCTTGGCCATGGTCTCGACGGCCTTCACCCACTCGGGCGGCGGCGGCGGCACTTCGCCGCAGCGCTTGTAGTCCTCCTCGATCTGGGTGAGCTCGTCGAGCAGCCGCCGCTGCAGCGCGGGGTAGCCCTGGAGGTCGCGCCGCACGATCGCCGTGACCCGCTCGAACTCGCGCTGCATGGCCTGCGTGATCTCCTCGCGCCCGTGCGCGAGCAGCACCACCTCGTTGCGCCGCCGCATCTCCTCGGCCAGCGCGAGGCACCAGCGCGACGCGAGCCGCAGGGGCTGCGCCGCTCCGCGCACCACGGTGCGGAACAGACCGTGCACGGGCTCGCGCGCGGCGTAGAGGAACGGCAACGCGATCAGGAACAGCACGAGCGCCGAGAGCGCCGGATTGTTGGGGAACAGCATCCAGGACACGGCGTGACCTCCCCACTTATAAGTTCGGGATACCTTCTTGTTTATGCCGCCGATCGCCGGGCGGCAAGGCGACACCGATAACTGATTGCTTTGGGAGGATTACCGGCGAGGGACGTCCGACGGCCAAGATCGGTGCATCGCCGCGTTTCGGCGATCCCTTCCCGCATCGCGAGCGTCCGGATACCGCCACAGGGTCGGCGGCCCGTCCCGGCACATCGCGCCGACCGAAGCGGCGCCGGCCGGACGTGCGGCGGGGACTACGGGGCGCTCTCCACCGCTTCCTTCTTGGCCGGCACCAGGTCCTCGCGGGATACGCCGAGCCACATGACGATCGCGGCCGCGACGAAGATGGACGAGTAGATGCCGCACAGAATGCCGATCGTGAGGGCGAGCGCGAAATAAAACAGCGCCTCGCCGCCGAAGAGGAGCATCGCGAGGACCGCCACCTGGGTCGACCCGTGGGTGATGATCGTGCGCGACATCGTGCGCGTGATGGCGTTGTCCAGGATTTCCGTGACCGGAGCCTTGCGCATCTTGCGGAAGTTCTCGCGCATGCGGTCGAAAATGACGACGGACTCGTTCACCGAATAGCCGAGGATCGCGAGCACCGCGGCCAGCACCGGGAGCGAGAACTCCCACTGGAAAAAGGCGAAGAAGCCGAGAATGATGACCACGTCGTGCAGGTTGGCGATGATGGCGGCGACGCCGAACTTCCACTCGAACCGGAACGCCAGGTACACGACGATGCCGATGCATACGAAGACGAGCGCGAGCGCCCCGTTCTCGAACAGCTCGCGCCCGACCTGCGGGCCCACGAACTCGACGCGGCGCAGCTGCACGCTCGAATCCGCCCGACGCAGCGCTTCCATCACCGCCTCGGACAGCGCGGCGCCGCTGCGCTCCTGCTGCAGCGGCAGGCGGATCAGCACGTCGCGCGAAGTGCCGAAGTTCTGCACCGCCGCGTCCTCGAACCCGTTCTGCGCCAGCGCCGCACGCACCTTCGCGAGGTCCGCGGGCTCGGCATAGCTCACCTCCATCACCGTGCCGCCGGTGAAGTCCACGCCCAGGTTGAGCCCGTTGATCGCGAGCGCCAGCACCGCGACGAGGAACGTGACGATCGAGATCACGTTGAACGTCAGCGCATAGCGCATGAACGGGATGTCTTTGCGGACCTTGAAGAATTCCATAGCGCTAGCGCCAGGCCGTATTGCCGATGGAAATGCGTTCGAGCTTGCGGCGGCGGCCGTAGTAGAGGTTGACCAGAGCGCGCGACACCATCACCGCGCTGAACATGGAGGTGAGGATGCCGAGGCACAGCACGACCGCGAACCCGCGCACCGGACCGGTGCCGAACGTGAGCAGCGCGATACCCGCGATCAAGGTGGTCACGTTCGAGTCGAGAATCGTCCCGAAGGCGCGCTCGTAGCCGGCATAGATGCTGGCCTGCGGCGTGTTGCCGTTGCGCAGCTCCTCGCGTATGCGCTCGTTGATGAGCACGTTGGCATCGATCGCCATGCCGATCGTGAGCGCGATCGCCGCCATGCCGGGCAGCGTCAGCGTCGCCTGGATGATCGAGAGCGCCGCGACCAGCAGGATCAGGTTCACCGCGAGCGCGACGACCGAGAAGACGCCGATGAGGGAGTAGTAGACGGCGATGAAGGCGGCGATCGCGATGAATCCGGCGTAGATCGAGCGCAGTCCGCGCTGGATGTTGTCCGCGCCGAGGCTCGGCCCGACGGTGCGCTCCTCGATGATCTCGACCGGCGCGGCGAGCGCGCCCGCGCGCAGGAGCAGCGCGAGCTCGTTCGCCTCGCGCACGCTCCCGATGCCTTCGATCTGGAAGCGCTTGCCGAGCTGGCTGCGGATGACCGGGGCGGTGATCACCTCCTCCACCCGGCGGCTCACGCGCACCGGGCGGCCCTGCTCGTCGAGCACCGGCTGCCCGTACGCGTCGAGCTTCGGCTCCGAGCGGATCTCGATGTACACCACCGCCATGCGCTTGCCGATGTTCTCGCCGGTGACGCGCTGGTTGATCGCCGCCCCGCGGTTGTCCAGCGTGATCGAGACGATCGGCTGGCCGGTCCGTCCGTCGAAGCCGGGCGCCGCGTCCACGATGTTGTCGCCCGAGTAGATCACGCGGTTCTTGAGCAGGATCGGCCGCCCGTCGCGGTAGTAGTAGAGCTTGCTCCCTATCGGCACCTGTCCGGTGCCGGCGAGATGCGCGTTCTCCTCGTCGACCAGCATGATCTCGAGCGTCGCGGTCCGGCCGAGGATCTCCTTGGCGCGCGCCGTGTCCTGGACGCCCGGCAGCTGCACCACGATGCGGTCCTCGCCCTGCTGCTGGATCACCGGCTCGGCGACGCCGAGCTCGTCGACGCGGTTGCGCAGCGCCGTCATGTTCTGCTCGACCGCGAAGCGCTTCTTCTCGGCGATGGCGGCATCGGTGAGTCCCCCGCGCAGCAGCAGCTCATCGCCGCGCGCCGCCTCGTCGAACCGGAAGTCGGGGAGCTCGCGCGCGAGCAGCTCGCGCGCCTGATCGCGGCTCGCGGCGTCACGGAACACCACGTCGACGATGCCGCTCTCCTGGCGCGTCACCGCGACGTAGCGGATGCGCTTCTCCCGCAGCAGCCGGCGCACGTCCTCCGCCGCCGTCTCGGCCGCCTTGCGCACGACGGCGCCCGAATCGACCTGCATCAGAAAGTGCACGCCGCCCTGCAGGTCGAGCCCGAGGTGCATCGGCTCGGCCTTGAGCGCGCGCAGGAACGCCGGCGTCGCGGGCAGGAGGTTGAGCGCGACCGTGTACCCCTCGCCGAGCTCGCGCTGCACGATGTCGCGCGCGCGCAGCTGCACCTCGGCGCTCGCGAAGCGTACCTTGAGCCCGGTCTCGTCGACGAGCGTGCCGCTGTGCTCGATGCCGGCCTGCTTCAGGATCTCCTCGACCCGCGTGACGAGGGCGGTGTCGACGACGTTGCCGCGTGCGCCCGATACCTGGATGGCGGGATCTTCGCCGTAGAGATTCGGGAGCGAGTAGATCAGGCCGAGAACGACGGCGGCCAGGATCAGCAGGTACTTCCAGGCGGGGTACCGGTTCATCGGGAAGGGACGGCGGACGTCCTACTCGCCCGCCGCCTTGAGCGTACCCTTCGGAAGCACGGCCTGGATCGCGGGCCGCTGTACCTTGATTTCCACCTTGTCGGCGATCTCGACCGTGACGTAGTTGGCGTTCAGGTGCGTCACGCGCCCGAGCACGCCGCCCGCGGTGACGACCTCGTCGCCCTTCGCGAGCGCGTCGATCATCGCCTTGTGCTCCTTGGCGCGCTTCTGCTGCGGCCGGATCAGCAGGAACCAGAACACCACGAACATGCCGATCAGCATGATGAGCGCGGTGTACGGGCTGCCCTGCGCGCCGCCCTGAGGCGCCGCCTGCGCCCAGGCTTCAGCAATGAACCAATTCATTCGAGCGTTCCCTTAGCTAGTGCGACCAAACGTGGGCCAGAACTCACGACAGCGGGGCTGAGCGAGCCGCGAGGCACGGCCGGCGCACCCGTTTGTTGCTTCTACTCGTCAGGCGTCGGCCGCGGCATCCCGGCGGCGCATACGATAAAACTTCTCGGTGAAATCATCCAGCCTTTTTTCCTCGATCGCTGCGCGCAGTTCGCGCATCAGCGCCTGGTAATAGTGGAGGTTGTGGACGGTGGCGAGGCGCGCGCCGAGGATCTCGTTCGCCTGCTGCAGATGGCGCAGGTAGGCGCGGGAGTAGTAGCGGCAGGTGTAGCAGCCGCAGGCCGGGTCGATCGGCGCGGTGTCCCGGGCGTAGCGGCTGTTGCGGATCTTGAGGTCGCCCGTGCTCGTATAGAGCCAGCCGTTGCGCGCGTTGCGCGTCGGCAGCACGCAGTCGAACATGTCGATACCGCGGCGCACCGCCTCGACGAGGTCCTCGGGCGTCCCCACGCCCATCAGGTAGCGCGGGCGATCGGCCGGCATCCGCGGGGCGACGTGATCGAGAATGCGCAGCATCTCCTCCTTGGGCTCGCCCACCGACAGGCCGCCGAGGGCGTAGCCGTCGAACCCGATGCGCACGAGACCCGCGAGCGAGGCGTCGCGCAGGTGCGGATACATGCCGCCCTGCACGATCCCGAAGAGCGCGCCCGGGCCGCCGTCGTGGGCACGGCGCGAGCGCTCGGCCCACCGCAGGCTCAGCTCCATGGACGTGCGCGCCTGCTCCTCGGTGGCCGGGTAGGCCGTGCATTCGTCGAACACCATGAGCACGTCGGCGCCGAGCTCGCGCTGCACCGCGATCGATTCCTCGGGGCCCAGGAACACGCGCGAGCCGTCGACCGGCGACTGGAACCAGACCCCCTCCTCGGTGACCTTGCGCAGCGCCCCCAGGCTCCACACCTGGAAGCCGCCGGAATCGGTGAGGATGGGACCGTCCCAGTGCATGAATCCGTGCAGCCCGCCGTGCGCGCGAATCACGTCGGTGCCCGGCCGCAGCATCAGGTGGAAGGTGTTGCCGAGGATCATCTGCACACCGATGTCGCGCAGCTCCTCCGGCGTCATCGCCTTGACGGTGCCGTACGTTCCGACGGGCATGAACGCCGGCGTGTCGACGACGCCGCGCGCGAATACGAGGCGCCCGCGGCGCGCCGCGCCGTCGGTGCCGAGCAGTTCGAATTTCATGGGCGCGCAGTATCGAGGCGCGCACGCACGCGTGCAAGCGGCGCCCCCGCGCGCTATCCTCGCGCGCTAGGAACGGAGTTTCGCGCCGCGAGCCCCACTACCGGATCGCCCGCCGGCCCGTTCGCGACATCGAGGAGTTCCGTCATGCAACGCGTTCTTCTTGCCGCCGCCTGTCTGCTCCTGACCGCCTCGGCCGCCGCGAGCGGCGGCCCGCGCATCGCCGACGCCTGGGCCCGCGCGACGCCGCCCGGCGCCGCGACGGGTGCCGTCTATTTCGTGCTGACCGGCGGCGACACCGGCGACCGGCTGCTCGGCGCCTCGTCTCCGGTCGCGGAGCGCGCCGAG
The DNA here is from genome assembly GCA_036563785.1 of Burkholderiales bacterium. Lineage (GTDB taxonomy): Bacteria > Pseudomonadota > Gammaproteobacteria > Acidiferrobacterales > Sulfurifustaceae > JACQFZ01. The sequence continues at coordinate 6,633 of DATCLR010000266.1, forward strand.
CTGCACGCGACGACGATGAGCGACGGCATGATGCGCATGCGCGCGTTCCAGGATCTGCCGCTCGCTGCCGGCGAAACCGTGCGCTTCGAGCCGGGCGGACGGCACGTGATGCTGATCGGACTGAAGCAGCCGCTGCGCGAAGGCGACACGGTGCCGCTCACGCTCACGTTCGAGCGGGCCGGCGCGATCGAGGTGCGGGTCGAGGTGCGTTCCGCGGGAGCCGGCCACGGAGCCGCGCACGGCGCCGGCCACGGGGACGGTCACGGAAGCGGCGATCATCACGGCGGCCACTAGCCGGCTCTACGCGCGAGGCGCGCCGGAGAGAAAGCCCCGGATATCGCCGTGAATCGACAGAACTTCGCTTTGCTCGCGTTCGCGCTCGTTGCGGCGACCGCCGGCATCGCGGCGGGCATCTGGTCGTTTCGCGCCGAGGCGCCGGCGGACGCCGGCTTCATCTACCCGGAACCGCGGCCGGTGCCGGCATTCGAGCTGGTACGGCACGACGGAACGCGTTTCGACTCCCGGACGCTCGCGGGCCGCTGGTCGTTCGTTTATTTCGGATTCACGTATTGCCCGGACGTCTGCCCCACCGCGCTGGTCGACCTGAGCCGCGTGCAGCAATCGCTCGAGCGCGAAGGCCTCGATCGCGATACCCGCTACTACTTCGTCTCGGTGGACCCGAAGCGCGATACGCCGGCGCGGCTCGCCGAATACGTGGTGCACTTCAATTCAAGGTTCTGGGGGGTCACGGGCGATCTCCCCGAGCTCGAGCGCTTCGCGCGCGCCGTCGGGGTCGGTTTCTCGTATCCGCAAGGAACCGACGGCGATCACTATCCCGTCGATCATACCTCGCTCGTGGTGCTGTTCGGTCCCGACGCCAAGGTGCACGCGGTCTTCCCGTCGCCGCACCGCCCGGACGTCATGATCGAGGGGTTCCGCCGTGCGACCGCACGGGCGGCGGCATCGCCGCTCAGCCGTTGATGCGGCGGTCGGCCAGGTAGCCGCCGTACAGCGCCGCCGGCAGCACCAGCACGTATCCGGCGACGTTGAACCAGAACGGACCGCTCGCCCCGGTGAAGAGCCCGAGCAGCAGGCTCGCGATACCGACGAGGCCGGCATGCAGGTAGAGATCCTTGCCGGCCGTGCGAGCGGCCACGTATCCGCCGAGCGTCGAGCACGCGAGACCGATCGCGAGACTCGCGAGCAGGAAATCTCCCCGCGCCAGCAGCTCCTGCATGACCGCGTCGGCCTCTTCCGGCGGCATGTCCGGGGTGACGAGGTCGTGCGCGAACAGGAGAAGCAGGAGCACGCTCGCGACGAACGTGACGCCGATGTCGGCGACGATGCCGAAGAGAAGCGCCTTGAGATTGATTCGTTCCACGGTCGGCTCGGATCTCGTGTGCGCGGCTCGCGCCCGCCGCGCCCCGGCGGACCGGCGCGCGGCGGCAACGACGCCCCGCGCGGCTGCGAAGGCCGCGCGGGCGGGCACGCTATTGGACGTACTTCCAGCCGCCGTTCTCGACGCGCACGAGCACGGCCGAGCGCTCGTCCACGCCCGAGTGGTCGGTCGGCGACATGTTATAGACCGCGTGCGCGCCGACGACGTCTTTCGTCTGCTCGAGCGCGTCACGCAGCGCTTCGCGGAACGCCTGCGTCCCCGGTGCCGCATCCTTGAGCGCGCGCGCCACGGCACGGTCGAGAATCGTGTACGCGTCCCACGTGTAGGCCGCAAAGGCGTTGCGGCTCTGCGCACCGAACTTGGCCTCGTACCGCTTGATGAACTCGAGCGCCGGCTTGCGGATCACATTGTTCTCGGGCAGCTGTTCGGCAACGACCACGGGCCCGGTCGGCGCGTAGGCGCCCTCGATGCCCTTGCCGCCGACGCGGATGAAGTCCGGATTGATGACGCCGTGGTTGTGATAGATCGGCCCCTTGTAGCCGCGCTCGCGCAGCGTGACGTGGGGGAGCACCGCCGGTACCGCCGATCCCCCGAGCACCACCGCGTCGGGTCGCGCCGAGATGACGC
>DATCLR010000273.1:0-2436 GCA_036563785.1 Burkholderiales bacterium
GCATCGGGCGCGGCGCCGAGCGCGCTCATGTGCAGCAGCCGCGGCACGCCGGTCTCGCGGCAGGCTTCCGCGACCTTCGCCGCGAGCTCGACGTGCGCGCGCTCGAAGCCCGCGCCCGACCGGCCGCGCTCGTTCAGGATCCCGACGAGGTTGATCACGACGTTCATGCCCTCGAACTCGCGCCGCAGGAAGTCGCGGTCGTGCACGTCGCCCTCGACGAGCACGACGCCGGGCAGCACGAGAATATCCCGGTGGCGCATGAGAAAGCGCGTCGGAACGCGCACGCGATGCCCCGCGCGCGAGAGCCGCGCGGCAATGGAGCGGCCGACGAAGCCGGTGCCGCCGAGCATGCAGACGTTGAGCGTAGCCATGAGCGAGATTCGGATACGTTGGGTCGAACGGAACGGAGGCGGAAGCCGTGCGGCCCGCGGCGCCGCGGCCGCACGGCGTTCATCGATCCGGGATCATACCTCAGGAACGCGGCTCGACCACGGGCATGCGCGTCTTGAGCCGCGTCGGCTCGTTCCCGAGCCGGTACTCGTAGATGGCGGCGAACGCGAGCACGTTCTTGATGTAGCCGCGGGTCTCGTCGTAGGGGACCGTCTCGATCCAGACGTCGGCATCGAGCGGCGTCGGCGGAATCCAGCTCGAGACGCGGTTCGGGCCGGCGTTGTACGCCGCCGTGGCGAGCACCTGATGGCCGCCGTAGCGCTCGAGCACCTGCTTGAGATAGCTCACGCCGATGCGCACGTTGTGCTCGACGTCGAGCAGCGCGTCGTACAACCGGACGCCGAGCTTGAGCTGCTGCAGCAGCCGCCGTCCGGTCGAGGGGAGGAGCTGCATGAGCCCCAGCGCGCCCGCGGGCGAACGCGCGTCGACCACGAAAGCGCTCTCCTGGCGCACCACGCCGTAGACCCAGCCCGGGTCGATGTCGTAGGCGGCCGCGTTCGCCTCGATCACGTCGCGGTAGATGACGGGAAAGCGCAGCTCGAGGTCGTCGGGATAGCCGCTCAGCGCCACCGTGTGGATCGCCCGGTCGTACCAGCCCCACTCGCGCGCGATCACCGCCGCCACCTGCAGCTCCCGATTGTTCATGTCGCGCAGCGCCCACTGCCACTGGCGCCGGGCATCGGCCGTTTCGCCGAGCAGGTACAGCTCGCGCGCCGCCTGCAGCGCCGGGCGCGCCTGCAGCGCGGCGATCTCTTGCGGCGTCGCCGCGATCGATTGATGCTGCATCGAATATTCGACGCCGAGCCGGTCGGCGGCGAGAAAGCCGTAGTAATCGCGCTCGCGCGCGAGCGCCGCGTAGATGGCGCGCGCCTCGTCCTTGCGCCCTTCCTGCTCGAGCAGCCGCGCGGTCCAGTAGCGCCAGCGGGTGGTGCGCTGCTCCTCCTCCGTCAGCGCGGCGATGAAGCGCCGCGCCGCGTCCCACTCCTGCATCCAGAGCGCCGCGTACACGCGCCACAGCTTGAGCGCGCGGTCGTCGGGCCGCGCGGAAACGGCCGAGAGCCATTCGAGCGCCTGCGGCAGGCGGTATTGCGCCGCGAGGATACCGATGTAGCGCAGCACGTAGTCGTTGTCCTCGCCGTAGAACGAATGGCGCTGGCGGAGCCGCTGCCACTGCTGCATTGCCGCTTCCGGATCGCGGTAGGCGAGACGCACGACGCCGTGCTTGACGATCATGCGCGCCACGGGGGTTTCGATCGGGTAATCGATCGACTCGAGCCCCCGCACCGGGTCGCGATGCATCGCCTGCCAGCGCTCGACCCAGACGCGTTCGGCGGGCGGCAGGTGCACGGCAAGCTCGCGCGCGAGGCTCAGCTCCCGCGCCTCCATGGCGAGGCCGATCCGTTCCCAGACGATGTCCGCGGTCATGTGGCCTGCCTCCTTCCAGGCCGCGAACACCGGATTGCACGGTCCCGGCAGCCGTCGCCCGGTGCGCCAAAGCGACTCGATGCGGCTCATGACCGCCGCCGTACGTTGGCCGGCCTGCAGCTGCCGCGCGAGATAGAGGCAGGTGAGCTCGGTGTCGCCGGGGATTTCGACGAACTCGCGCATGAACGTCGCCCAGTCGCCGCGCGCGGCGAGTCGATGCAGCCACTGCTGGCGCAACCGCTCCGCGAGCGGCGTGTGCCCGTTCTCCCGCATGAAGCGGCGGATTTCCGCGGGCGGCGTCTGGTCGAGCCGGTCCTTCAGGTACTCGTACTCGGCGTATCCGCGCAGCACGTAACCGTCGAGGCGCGCGTAGTACCGACGGAAGCGCGCCACGTCGCCGGCGCGCAGCGCCGCGATCGCCTCGGCGTAGTCGTCGCGCTGCGCCTGCGGATCGGGCGCGGCGTGCGCCGCTCCCGCGGCCGCGAGGAGCAGCATGCAACCGATGACGATTCGATTCATCATATCGAAGGATAATAGCCGATCCGCCCCGACCTTCTGGAC
>DATCLR010000274.1:0-3031 GCA_036563785.1 Burkholderiales bacterium
CTGACCACGCCCCTCCATTCGTAGACGAAGGCATTGTAGGTAATAGACTCGTTATTGAAGCAGTTGGCACGACTGAATTGATCCGCGGAATCTGCGCTGACCGTTCCAGACAGTATGGCGCCCAAAAGGCCGATTGCATAGCGCACTGTTTAACCTCCTCTACGGGGACAGCTCTAATAACAGTTTTCGAACAACAGTTTCCGACATAAGCTCTGCTGAAAGCCGGTGCGGATTTCGACGCCTCCGAGGTCAGCTTGAACGTTGTTGTTGCCGAGGGCATGGTCGCGCGTCCTGGACTTCTTGCTCTCGGAGGCACCAGAGCGTCTACGTGGAGTCACGCCGGCCACGTAGTTCATTTGGACGCCGTAAAACGGACTCTGCTCGTTCGGGAATAGAGTCGTTAGACGGCGCCGCGCGGACAGCTCGTTCAGCGTGTGCAGCACGGTCGCTGCATACTCGGCCGAGGTATCAGCGGCCGCCAGGTACCCGTCCAGGTCCGGTGGAGGGACAAGCTCGCCCCCTTGAGCAGAGATCGACATGAGCAACAGCGTCGACGCGACCACCAAATTCCTTGCCATCGGTGCGTTCCTCATGCTGGGCACTTCGCCTTGACGCCGACCCCGGCTGCGTCGACAAGTGCCGCTGAAATTCAAGGCGTTAGTCGTACAACCGGTGCGTTCCGCTCGGCGTGCAAAGGATTCTAGGCAGTAAGAAGGAGTGCGGAGTTGACGAGAATTGATCGGTTGTTGACCGCTATTGACGAGTTCTTGACGCTTTTTGACCTACTCGATGCGTGCGCGGGTGAGAGCACCCTTGCAGGACGAAGAACGCAGCCCCCACGGCGTGGCTCCCTGCCTGTCAGAAGCCAAGCGTTGGACAAGTTCGAGCAAGAGCGCTCGCACCTCCGCGTTCACTAGGCACAACGGTCCGATGGCGAAAACGAATGCGGCTGTGCAGCAGCAGACAGCCGGCGCAAGCTCGGGGTACGACTCGACGAATCGGCGGATCGCTCCCGGGGCAACGCCCTCGTAGCGTTTGAAAACCTTCACGAAAGTGGCCTGATGACCATAGCCCACCGCTCGCCCCACCGCGCGCAGCTGCACGCTCTGCTCGACGATCATCCGCTTCGCCCGTTCCGTCCGGACTGCGCATTGCCAGTCCGTGAAGCACGCGCCAACTCGATGCGAAAATAGTCGACAAAGATGCTCGGGGCTGACGTTTGCGATCCGGGCCGCCTCTGCCAAGGTCAGGCGGCTCGGTTCAGACAGGTGAGCACGCAGGTACTCATCGATCGCACGCAACCTGCGATCGAGGAATGCTCGCTGTTTGATCGCTGGACGGGGCATCGTTCTTGTAGGTTCGCCCGCCGTCTTCCGCGACGCTCCTACACTCAGGGTTTCACGATGTCAATAACAGGAAGCGGAGCGGATGGAAAGTTTAAAGCGCCCCCTCGTCCTCGCGGTGGTGCGCGGAATCGGCGCTGCGCCGTCCAGCCGCCACGCACGTGCATAATGAAATGGCGCGCGTGCGGCCCGCCTGCGCCGACGTGTCCCAGTCGGCTGCAACTGCTTGTTGGTGGTGAGGAAGCTACTGTGCCCGTCAGTCCCTGCGGCTCAGCCGGAACACGCCGGTATCGTAAGGATTCGTGCCGCGCTCGGCCTGCAGGTCGTCCTCAAGCGCGAGGCCGGGCACCTCGAGACGCTCGAGAAAGTCGTACGTGCGATCCAGCGGGTCGTTGCTCAACCGTTCGGTGAAGCGATGATCGACATGCCACTCGAGCACTGCGCGCCCGACGTCGTCCCTGCCAACTACCCAATCGTGACGGGGTGTCTTGCGGCGTTCCATGTCCCTGGACGTCCGTTCTCTTTGTTTTGCCTGGAGGCCTCGGGGGAGGCCGTCGCCATTCCGCGACTAGCGAACTGTAACACCCTGATTCCTATTGTAAAGCCCGTTATGTCACCTCGGCCGCCCGGGCGGCCGATAGCCGGCGAGCTCGAGGTAGCCGTCGCCGGTGACTTCCCGTTCGCCGGACCGTCCCGTGACCCGCACCGCGCCCTCCCAGTACCGGACCGACAGGTCTAGCTCCTGATTCGGCAGGTGCGGCTCCACGTGGAGCGAGAGCCGCTCGCCCGGCACCTCGACGCGCCACGCGACCGGGTAGCGCACGCCGCTCGACTCGCTGACCCAGTAGTCGAGCGGCTGCAGCGCGAACTCGTCCGCGCCGAGCGTCCGCGACGTGCCGTCCGCGCCCACCACCGAGCCGCTGCTGAACGGGCTCGGGGAACCGTCGGTCTCCCGGAGCTGATACAGCATGAGCTCGCGGCCGTCGGAGAGCTGCAGCGAGAGCCAGTCCCAGCCTTCGACGCCGGCGCTCAAGCTGCTCGTGCTCCACTCGCGGTCCATCCACGCGAGCCCGGCGACGTCGAAGCGCTCGCCGCCGACGCTCAAGCGGCCGCGCGCCTCGAGCCGCGTGAGCGAGTAGTAATACGAAGCGTTGCCGGGCTCGGGACCTTTCGCGTCCCAGCCGTCCTCCCCCTGCAGGACCGGCGGCTTCGCGGACACGAGCTCGAGGTCGAGCGCCGCATCGCCATCCGCCGCCTCGAGCCGCACCGCGAACCCGCCGCCCGGATCGGCCGCCTGCGTCGCGGACCACCCTTCCACCCACACCTTGAATGGCTCCGCTTGCGCGCCCGCGAGACCGAGCGCCTGCCGCGCGAACCGCTCGCTCGCGAAGAAGCGCCCGCGCGCCGTGTCGGTGATCGCCAAGTGCGCCATCCAAGCATGGCGCGCGGCCCAGGCCGAGTCGCTCTGCGGCTCCCGCGGCGCGAGCGCCAAGCGGAAAAACGTCACCTCGAAGCCGAAATGCCGCCCGTCGTCGGCGCGCAGGTTGCCGGTGAAATACCACCACTCGGTTCGAAACGTCGGGTGGCTGCCGTGGTCCGCGGGGAAGCGCAGCGGCCGCGGCTCGAAGGCGCGCTCGAACCCGTCGTCCTCGCCCGCCCCGAGGAAGCGCATTCCGGTGGCGGCCTCG
>DATCLR010000277.1:0-16663 GCA_036563785.1 Burkholderiales bacterium
GCGCCCATCTGGTCGATCACGGTGCGCGAGTCGACCCGCGAGGACATCTGGAACGCGATGCGCGTCGGAATGTTGGCCTTGATGAGCCCGGTGATGACGTCGACCGAAGGACGCTGCGTCGCGAGCACGAGATGCAGCCCCGCCGCCCGCGCCTTCTGCGCGAGCCGCGCGATCAGCTCCTCGACCTTCTTGCCGACCACCATCATGAGGTCGGCCAGCTCGTCCACCAGGATCACGATGAGCGGCAGCGGCTTCAGCACCGGCGCCTCGTCCTCCGGGCTCGTCGGCTTGTAGAGCGGATCGCGCAGCGGCTGCTTCGCGTCGAGCGCCTCCTTCACCTTGCGGTTGAAGCCCGCGAGGTTGCGCACGCCGAGCGCCGCCATCAGCCGGTAGCGCCGCTCCATCTCGGCGATGCACCACTTGAACGCATTCGCCGCCTGCTTCATGTCGGTCACGACCGGCGCGAGCAGGTGCGGGATGCCCTCGTACACCGCGAGCTCGAGCATCTTCGGATCGATCATGATCATCCGCACCTGCTCCGGCGTCGACTTGTACACGATGCTCAGGATGAGCGAGTTCATGAACACGGACTTGCCGGAGCCGGTCGTGCCCGCAATGAGCAGGTGCGGCATCCTGCAGATGTCGGTCACCACCGGGTTGCCGCCGATGTCCTTGCCGAGCGCGAGCGCGAGCGGCGACTGCTCCTCCTCGTACACCTTGGAGGCGAGCACCTCCGAAAGGCGCACCGTCTCGCGCACCTCGTTCGGAATCTCGATGCCAACGTAGCTCTTGCCGGGGATGTTCTCGACCACGCGCAGGCTCACGACCGAGAGCGAACGCGCGAGGTCGCGCGCGAGGTTCGTGATCTGCGAAGCCTTCACGCCGGGCGCCGGATCGATCTCGAACTGAGTGATCACCGGGCCGGGGTGGACCGCGACCACCTGCGCCTCGATGTTGAAGTCGAGCAGCTTCTTCTCGAGCAGCCGCGACATCGTCTCGAGCGACTGCTTCGAGAACTGCCCCGACTTCGACTTGTCCGGCGGATCGAGCAGCGACAGCGGCGGCAGCTCGTTCGCCGCCGGAATGTCGAACAGCGGCACCTGGCGCTCGCGTTCCACGCGCTTGCCGGTCTCGATCTTGGTCACGATCGGCTCGATCCGCGGCGGGGGGTGGCGCTCGAGCACCTTCTTCTCGACCTTGACGGTCTCCTGACGCTGCTTGCGTGCCCGCCGCCCGACGAAGCGGTCGTACTGCGCGGAAACGACGTCGCGCACCCACGCGAGCAGCGCGAGGCACGCGCGGCCGGTGGCGTCCATGAGACGCAGCCAGGAGAGCCCGGTGAACAGCGTCACGCCCGAAAGGAACATCGCGAGCAGGAACAGCGTGCCGCCGGTGTCGCCGAGGGCCGAAACGAAGCCGTCCCCGACGGCGCTGCCGAGCCAGCCGCCGGCCGAGAACGGCATGCCTTCGGCGAGATAGTGCTGCCAGGCGAGACCGCAGGCACTGACGAGCAGGAGCACGAAGCCGCTGCCGACGACCAGACGGTGCTTCAGGCTCGCGGGCTCGGGGTCGTTGCGGTGCAGATAGATCCGCCACCCGCCGAAGGCGATCAGCACCGGAAACAGGAACGCCACGTACCCGAACAGGTGGAAGAGAACGTCCGCGAGCCACGCGCCGACGCGTCCGCCCATGTTGACCACCGCGGTGCTGGGGCCCCTGTGCGACCACGCCGGGTCGTTGGGCGAATAGCTCCAGAGCGAAATCAGCAGGTAGACGCCGATCGCCGCCAGCAGGTACAGCGCCACCTCACGCAGCAGCCGGACCAGACGCGGGGTGAGGGGAATCTTGGTCTTCTTCCAGGTCGCCTGACTCACGAAAACTCGCTGCGGATGCCGAAAATTTACGGCGATTTTCGCCTTTTCGCCCCGTGCCCACAAGGCAGCGCTACGAGGCGGCGACCGATGCAGCGACCTCGGGATGCACGATCCGACCGCCGGCGACGTTGACGGCACGAGCGAGCGCATCGTCTTCCGCCAGCCGGCGCGCGCCGAGCGCGGCGAGCCGTCGCGCATACGGGAGGAGCGCGGCGGACAAAGCCTGCGACGCCGTGCGCGGCACCGCGCCCGGCATGTTCGCCACGGCGAAGTGGACGACGCCGTCCTGTACGTACGTGGGCGCGCTGTAGCTCGTCGGGCGCGTCGTCTCCACGCAGCCGCCCTGATCGATGCACACATCGACGATCACGGAACCCGGCCGCATTCGCCGTACCGTTGCCGCCGAAACGAGCTTCGGCGCGATACCGTTCGGCACGCGCAGCGCGCCGATAACGAGATCGGCCCCGAGCACCGCCCGCTCGATGGCGTCCGGCTCGCAGGGCTCGACCGCGATGCGCTCCGCCGGCAAGAGCGCCCGCGCGTGTTCGGGCCGGCGCGCGCAAACGACGGCGCGCGCGCCGAGCGCCGCCGCCGCGCGCGCGGCGCTGCAGCCCGCGACGCCGGCACCGAGCACGACGACCGTGCCCGCCTCCGTCCCTTCCACGCCGCCGAGCAGCAGCCCGCGGCCGCTCCGGTAGCCGTGCAGCAGCGTCGCGCCGATCTGTACCGCGAGCCGTCCGGCGATATCGCTCATCGGGGCGAGCAGCGGCAGGCGGCCGTTCTCCTCGAGCGACTCGAACGCGACGGCGGTGACACTGCGCTCGCAGAGCGCCCGCGCGAGAGGAACGGTCGTCGGGAGATGCAGGAACGAGAAGAGCAACTGCCCGGAGCGGAACAGGCCGTACTCGGGGGGCTGCGGCTCTTTCACTTTGAGCACCATCTCCGCTTCGCCGTAGAGCGTCGCGGCGTCGGGAACGATGCGTACACCCGCCCGCCGGTATTCGTCGTCGCCGTAGCCGCTCGGCTCGCCGGCGCCGGCCTGCAGCAGGACCTCGTGGCCGTCCTGCACGAGCTCTGCCACGGCGGCGGGCGTGAGCGCGACACGCCCCTCGTTCGGCTTGATCTCCTTCGGAATGCCGATGCGCATCCGTCACCTTTACCGTGTCTTTGGCGTTAGCGTACCATTAGCCGCGCCGCGCGCTGAGGCGCGGCTTGTTTGCCTTCGCCGTCGCCCCCACCTTTTACTTCACCAGCCGGCGCTCGAACAGGAAGGATCTCGATCATGGCGAACGTCAAGCACGCGCAGCTGCTCATTCTCGGCTCCGGGCCGGCCGGGTATACCGCCGCCATCTACGCCGCGCGCGCGAACCTGAAGCCCGTGCTCATCACCGGCCTCGAACAGGGCGGCCAGCTGATGACGACGACCGACGTCGACAACTGGCCGGGCGACCCGGACGGCGTGCAGGGGCCGGAGCTCATGGAGCGCATGCGCCGGCACGCGGAGCGGTTCGGCACGGAGATCGTGTTCGACCACATCCACAAGGCGGAGCTGCGCGAGCGACCGTTTCGGCTGACCGGCGACAACGGCGTTTACACCTGCGATGCGCTCATCATCGCGACCGGCGCTTCGGCCAAGTACCTGGAGATTCCGTCCGAGCAGAAGTACCGGGGCAAGGGCGTGTCCGCCTGCGCGACCTGCGACGGGTTCTTCTTCCGCGGCCAGAAGGTGGCTGTGGTGGGCGGCGGCAACACCGCGGTCGAGGAGGCGCTGTATCTCTCGAACATCGCCTCGCACGTCACCATCGTGCACCGCCGCGACAAGTTCCGCGCCGAGGCGATCCTCGTCGACCGCGTCATGGAGCGCGTCAAGGACGGCAGGATCTCGATCGAGTGGAACCATCAGGTCGACGAAGTGCTCGGCGACGACAACGGCGTCACCGGCCTGCGCATCAAGGACAAGAACGGCGCCACCAAGGTGCTCGACGTGCAGGGGGTCTTCATCGCGATCGGCCATCGCCCGAACACGGACCTCTTCGTCGGGCAGCTCGAGATGGAGAACGGCTACATCAAGACCCGCTCGGGTCTCGACGGGAACGCGACCGCGACCAGCATCCCCGGCGTGTTCGCGGCCGGCGACGTGCAGGACCACGTCTACCGCCAGGCGGTTACTTCGGCCGCGACCGGCTGCATGGCCGCTCTCGATGCCGACCGCTACCTTCAAGGGGCGCAGGCCGCTCCGATCCGGTAACCCCCGAGCCGCGACTCGGCGTCCGAACGGCCATCGACCACGGGCCCGCCCGCACCCGCCGCTCGCCGCCCTTTTCCTCACGGCGCTCGCGTCCCCTTCGACAAGCGCCCGATGAAGCGCTAATGTCGCACTTGAGGGCCGGAGCCGACACCGTGAGCAGCGACAACAAGCACCGAGAGGACTACGGCGCGCTCTTTCGCGCGTACGTGGGCGACGTGCGTCCGGTCGAGCAGGACCGCGTGCCGCCACACCGGGTGCGCCGCAAGCCCATTCCCGAGCAGTCGCGCCGCGACGCGGCGGCGGTCATGGCCAGCCTTCTCTCCGACGACTACGAGCCGGCGGACGTGGAAACCGGCGAGGAGCTCCTGTACGCGCGTCCGGGCGTGCAGCGCTCGGTCGTCCGGAAGCTCCGGCGCGGGCAGTACGCGATCGAGGCGGAGCTCGATCTGCACGGCTGCACCGTGCCCGTGGCGCGCGAGGCAATCGACCGCTTTCTCCGGGAGAGCCGCGCTTACGGCAAGCGCTGCGTGCGCATCATCCACGGCAAGGGTAAGAGCTCGGAGGGAAAGCTTCCCGTTCTCAAAGGCAAGGTGAACGTCTGGCTCCGGCAGAAGGAGGAAGTGATGGCGTTCAGTACCGCCATCCCGCGCGACGGCGGCACCGGGGCCGTGTACGTGCTGCTCAAGCGCGGCTGACGTTACGTTTCGCCGGGCGGGCTGCCGCGAAAGCCGCACCGAGAACCCGCCGCGCCGCTTCCTTTCGTTCAGCTTCCGAAGCTCGCGCGGTTCCCGTGGCTCAGCCGCACGCCGCGCGCAGCGCCTGATCGAGATCCCACAGAATGTCGTCGAGCGTCTCGAGCCCCACGGAAATCCGCACCATGTCCGGCGTCACGCCGGCGGCACGCTGCTGCTCCTCGGAGAGCTGCCGGTGCGTGGTCGACGCCGGGTGGATCACGAGCGTCTTCGCGTCGCCCACGTTCGCGAGGTGGCTCAGGAAACGCACGTTCTCGATGAACTTCGCGCCCGCCTTCGCTCCGCCCTTTACCCCGAACGTGAAGATCGAGCCGGCGCCCTTCGGCAGGTACTTGCGCGCCAGCCGGTAATACGGGCTGTCCGGAAGCTCGGGGTACTTCACCCAGCTCACGGCCGGATGCGACTTGAGGAACGCCACCACCCCGCGGGCGTTCTGCACGTGGCGCTCCATGCGCACGTGCAGCGTCTCCAGCCCCTGAAGGAACAGGAACGCATTGAACGGGCTCATGGCCGGCCCGAGCGTGCGCAGCGTCTCGCAGCGCGCCCTCATGGTGAACGCGAAGTCGCCGAAGGTCTCGTAGAAGCGCACGCCGTGATAGCCCTTCGACGGTTCGACCATGCCGGGAAACTTGCCGTTCGCCCAGTCGAACCGTCCCGACTCGACGATGATGCCTCCCATCGAGGTGCCGTGCCCGCCGATGAACTTCGTCGCCGAGTGCACCACGATGTCCGCCCCGTGCTCGAACGGCCGGCAGAGATACGGCGTCGCGAAGGTGTTGTCCACGATCAGCGGAATGCCGGCCTCCTTCGCGATCGACGCCACCGCCTCGATGTCGAGCACGTTGCTCAGCGGGTTGCCGATGGTTTCGGCGTAGATCGCCTTCGTCTTCGGTGTGAGCGCCCGGCGGAAGTTCTCGGGGTCGTCGGGATCGACGAAATGCGGCGTGATCCCGAGCTTGCGGAACGTCACGTCGAACTGCGAGTATGTCCCGCCGTAGAGCGTGCGCGAGGAGACGAACTCGTCGCCCTCCTCGAGCAGCGTGAGCAGCGCGACCATCTGCGCCGCCATGCCGGAAGCCACCGCGAGCGCGGCGCGGCCGTTCTCCAGCGCGGCCATGCGCTCCTCGAGCACCGCCGTGGTCGGATTCATCATCCGGGTGTAGATGTTCCCGAACGTCTGCAGGTTGAACAGACTCGCCGCGTGGTCGGTGTCGTCGAACACGTAGGACGTCGTCTGGTAGATCGGCACGGCGCGCGAACCGGTCGCCGGATCGGGAATCTGTCCCGCGTGCAGGCACAGGGTTTCAATGCCGAACTTGCGATCAGCCACAGCCGCTCCTCCGCAGCGAGTCGGAAACGAACGAAGGGGCTCTAGATAGCAGCTTTGCGGGACGTTGCCTAGCGGCGGCAACGCAAAGGCATCGGACGGGCGGCGCCCCGGCCCGTGATCCGTGCTGGCTCCCGCACATGAATGACGGGCGTCTGCCGTCCGCTTCCCGGTTTGCGGCTCAACCGCACCGGCGCTTGCGAGCGAAAAGCGCGGCGCCACCGATTCCGGCGTTCGCCCGGGGATCGGCCCGATGGGTTGCCTCGCTACCGGTTGATCGTGAGCGGCCGGCGGGCGGAGATGACACCCGTGTTCACGCCGACAAGGTTGAGGCCGCCGAAGAGGCGCGCGTACTCGATCTTCATGCAGCGGTTCATCACCACCTCGAGGCCCGCCGCTTTCGCCTTCTCCGCCGCCTCGTGATTGACGATGCCGAGCTGCATCCAGACGACCTTCGCGCCGATCGCGATCGCGTCCTCGACGAAAGGCATGACCGCCTCCGGGCGCTGGAACAGATCCACGATATCGACCGGTCCCGGGATGGAGCGGAGGTCCGGGTAGCAGCGCTCGCCGAGCACCTCCCTGTACTTGGGATTTACCGGAACGATCGTGAATCCGTGGTCCTTGAGATACTTCGCCGCGAAGTAGCTCGGCCGCATCTCGTTGGTCGACAGCCCGACGACGGCAACGCGCTTGTTCTCGCTCAGGATTCGACGCAGCCAGGCGGACGGATAGTCGAGCCCGCCCCCCGGCGTCGCGATGTCTTGCCGCGATGTGCCTGCTGCCTTCATTCCGCCTTTCCGCGAAGTGCCGGCGCGGGCGGCTGCGTCCCGCCTCGCTGCTCGGCCGTCACTCTTCCAACGTGAACCCGACTTTCAGCGTCACCTGCCAGTGCGCGACCTTGCCGTTCTCGATGTGCCCGCGCGTGCCGGTAACCTCGAACCACCGCATGTTCCGCACAGTCGCCGCGGCGCGCGCGAGTGCGCGCTTCACGGCGTCCTCGATCCCTTCGGTCGAGCTGCCCGTCAGCTCGATGTGCTTGTAGACGTGTCCGCTCATGGTGCCCTCCGTAGCTCTCAGGCGCCGATCCGCCCGGCGCAACCGACAGTCTAAACGAGCGCACCGAACGGGCAAGGATTGCCAATAGCCGTCTGGCGGCCATCGGTGGCTCGGCGGATCTTGAACGTGAAACGTCCCGGACGCGAACAGCGTCACTTCTTTGCGATCAGCACCACGGCCTGTGCCGCAATCCCCTCTTCGCGCCCGACGAAGCCCAGGTGCTCCGTCGTCGTCGCCTTGATGTTCACCCGCTCCGACGCCACCTGCAGGTCGGCCGCGATGTTCGCGGCCATCGCCGGTACATAAGGTGCGAGGCGGGGCGCTTGCGCGACGACGATGGCATCGACATTGACGACCTCCCAGCCTCGCTCGCCCAGCATCGCCTGCACACGCCGCAGCAGCACCCGGCTATCGACGTTCTCGTACGCCGCGTCCGTATCCGGGAAGTGGCGGCCGATGTCGCCGAGGCCGGCGGCGCCGAGGCATGCGTCGCACACGGCGTGGATCAGCGCATCCGCATCCGAATGCCCCTGCAACCCCTTGCCGTACGGAATGCGCACGCCGCCGAGGACCAGATCGCGGCCTTCGGCGAACGGATGCACGTCCAGCCCCTGGCCGATACGCATCAGCATGTGCCCGCCTCCTGCTGCCGCAGGAACAGCTCCGCGAGCGCGAGATCCGCCGGCCGGGTGATCTTAATGTTGTCCGAGCGGCCCTCCACTAACCGCGGCCGCGCCCCGATCGCTTCCATCGCGGCGCTCTCGTCGGTGACGTCTCCGCCCTGCTGCAGCGCGTGCGCGAGCGCCTGCCGCAGCCGATCGAGGGGGAACATTTGCGGCGTGAGCGCGCGCCAGAGCCCCGCGCGCGGTACCGTCTGCCGCACGCGGCCGTCCGCATCCGCCCGCTTGACGGTGTCGGCCACCGGCGCACCGAGCAATGCGCCGTCCGTGCAAGCCAGAGCGGCCTCAACGAGGCGATCGAGATCCTCCTGCCGCACGCACGGACGTACGGCGTCGTGCACCATCACCCAGTCGTCCGCGTGCGCATGCGCAGCGAGCGCGGCGAGACCGTTCATTACCGTTTGCGCGCGCGACGCGCCGCCGTCGTAGACGCCGACGATCTTCTCGCCGCCGGGAACCGTGACATCACGCCAGTGCACATCTCCGGGCGCAATCCCAACGACGATGCCGCGCAGCCCCGGGTACCGGCACAGGCGCTCCAGCGTGTGCGCGATCACCGGCCGGCCGAGAAGCGGAAGATACTGCTTTGGAACGCTCGCCTGCATGCGGGTACCGGCGCCGGCCGCCGGAACGATCGCCCAGATGTCTCTAGCCGAAGCCACGTATCAACCCGCACAAGAGACGGCCGGCGATTCAGCAGGCGCGCGAGGCGCGAAGGAAGGGCCACATTGAGGAATTATCTCCAACTCGCCCCTTCCGTGACCACAGAAGAGGCGGCGTTGGAGCTGTTCTTATTGCGACCGGCCTCCGGCCGGCCGTTCGCACCCGTCCCTAGGACTGCACGCCCACGTAGGATCGAATTCGGTCGATCGCCGCCTCGGTTGCGATGCCCTCGACGGCCGCCACTTCGCGCGCGAGATAACCGCTCGCCTGCTCGAGCAGCATCGCTTCCTCGAACGACAAACCGGACTGCTTCTTCCAGCGCATCAGGTCGCGCACCACTTCGCCCAGCTCGAGGTAGGAGCCCGAGTTGATCTTACGCTCGATCTCCTTGCAGCGCTCGGTCCAGTTGCCGCCGGTGACTCGCCGGCTGCTCTTGGCCGAGAGCACTTTGAACAGTTCCTTGAGCTTGCGGCTGGTGAGGAGCGGGCGAATGCCGCATTTCTCGACGTTTTCCTGCGGCACGCGCACGGTCATGCGGGTTTCGGGGATGTAGATGACGAAGCAGGGCCGGGTCTGCCCTCCCACGTACAGGTCTTCAATCGCCTGAATCGTCCCGACGCCGGCGGAGGGATAGAAAACCGTATCGCCAACCTTGAAGCGGGGACGTTTCGTGGAGCCACCCTTCTTCTGATATTTCGTACCGGCTGGCAACTTATTGGCCTCTATTGTTAGTGTTCTTGAAATTATGCAAATAAGCCCCCACGCTGACAAGGTGTTCGGGAACTCCGACGTACCGCTTTCCGCGATCCGGTAGAATGCGCCCCTTTCGCGACCTCCCCGTTCTTGAATGACCTTGCCCGCCAGCCCCGCTGATCGCGCTCACGAGCCGTCGCCGCTCGTACCCGCGCTTCCCGAACCGCCGAAGGGCCGGCTTCGCTGGTGCCGACTGCTCGGCAGCAGCCGAGGGCTCGCCATTGCCGCGGCCGCGGAGCGGCACCCGGGACCTCTCGTCGTCCTGGCCCGCAGCATCGAGGCGGCCAACCAGCTCGAGGACGAGATCCGCTTCTACGCGGCAGGCGGCCCGGTGCCGGTCCACGTTTTTCCCGACTGGGAGTGCCTGCCCTACGACGTCTTTTCGCCCCACCAGGGGCTCACGGCGCAGCGGCTCGAAACGCTCTACAAGCTCCCCGGCCTCTCGCGCGGCATCCTCCTGGTCGCCGCCGGCACCGCTCTTTACCGCCTGCCGCCCCGCGAGTACGTGCTCGGTCACAGCCTCCTCCTCGACGTGGGCGATGAGATCGACATCGCGGAGCTTCGTCAGCGCCTCACGCAGAGCGGCTATCGGGCGGTCTCGCAGGTGATGGAGCCGGGCGAGTACGCGGTGCGCGGCGGCCTGATCGATCTCTTCCCCGTCGGCGCCCACCGGCCGTTTCGCATCGAGCTGTTCGGCGACACGGTCGAAACAATCCGCGAATTCGATCCGGAAACGCAGCGCTCGGACCAGCCGCTCGGGAGCATCCAGCTCCTGCCGGCGCGCGAATACCCGCTGACCGAAGACGCCATTCAGCGCTTCCGGCAGGCGTTTCGCGCGCGCTTCGAAGGCGATCCCCAGAAAGTGCCGGTGTACCGGGACGTCAGCAAAGGCCTGGCGCCGCCCGGCGTCGAGTTCTATCTCCCGCTCTTCTTCGCCGCGACCGAGTCGCTGTTCGACTACGTCCCGGCGAGCGCCGTCTGCCTGGTCGAGGAGGGAGTCGAACAGGCGGCCGAGAGCTTCCTGCGGGAAGTGACGGCCCGCTACGAGCAGATGCGCCACGATCTGGAGCGTCCGCTGCTCCGGCCGCAGGAGCTATTCCTCACCGCCGAAGAGTTCGCCGAGCGTCTCGCCGCCCGGCCGCGCGTCGATCTCCTCGACCTCTCGCCGGAGCACCCTTCGGACGACGGCGTCCCCCTGATCGATTACGCCACGCCGGCACCCGCGCACCTGCCGCTCGATTACGACGCCGACGTGCCGCACCGCGCGCTCTTCGATCACCTGCGCGCGCACCGGGGACGCACCCTGCTCGTCGCCGAGACCGCGGGCCGCCGCGAGACGTTGCGCACGCTCCTCGAGGAGCACGGGCATCACGCCGCCGATGTCGCCGGCTGGCGCGAGTTCCTGCAAGGGACGATGCCGCTCGCGCTCACCGTCGCTCCGCTCGAACGCGGTCTCGCGCTGCACGCTCCGGCCGTCGCGGTCATCACTGAGCCGCAGCTCTACGGCGAGCGCGCGGTGCAGCGCCGGCGCCGCCAGCCGGCTCCGCGCGATCCCGCCGCGATCATCCGCAGCCTCGCCGAGCTCAAAGTCGGCGACGCCGTAGTACACGAGGAGCACGGTGTCGGACGCTACCGCGGACTGCAGACCATCGACATCGGCGACGGCCCGAACGAATTCGTCTGCCTCGAATACGCCGGCGGCGACAAGCTCTACATCCCGGTGCTCTCGCTGCACCTGCTCACGCGCTACACCGGCACCGATCCGGAGCGCGCGCCGTTGCACACGCTCGGCGGCGACGCCTGGGGGAAGGCGAAGCGGCGCGCCCAGCAGAAAGCCTACGACGCGGCGGTCGAACTGCTCGAAGTGCAGGCGCTGCGCGAAGCGCGCGGCGGCCGCGCGTTTCCGCCGGGCGGAATCGAGTACCAGCGTTTCGCGGACATGTTTCCGTTCGAGGAGACGCCGGATCAGGCGCGCGCCATCGAGGACGTGCTGCGCGACATGCAGTCGAGCAAGCCGATGGACCGGCTCGTCTGCGGCGACGTCGGCTTCGGCAAGACCGAGGTGGCGATGCGCGCGGCGTTCGTGGCGGTGCACGGCGGCGCTCAGGTCGCGGTGCTCGTGCCGACGACGCTGCTCGCCCAGCAGCATTTCGAGAACTTCCGCGACCGCTTCGCCGGCACGCCGTACCGCATCGAGCTCCTGTCGCGCTTCCGCAGCAAGGCCGAGCAGACCCGAATCCTGAAGGACATCGCCGACGGAAAGGTGCACATCGTCGTCGGCACGCACCGGCTCCTGCAGGACGACGTGCGCTTCAAGGACCTGGGGCTACTCATCCTCGACGAGGAGCATCGCTTCGGCGTGCGCCAGAAGGAGCGGCTCAAGCGGCTGCGCGCCGAGGTGGACATCCTGACGCTCACCGCCACGCCCATACCGCGCACGCTCAACATGGCGCTCGCCGGCCTGCGCGACATCACGATCATCGGCACGGCGCCCGAGGGCAGGCTCGCGATCAAGACGCTCGTCGCCGAGCGCAATCGCGACCTGATCCGCGAGGCCTGCCTGCGCGAAATCCGCCGCGGCGGGCAGGTGTACTACCTGTACAACGAGGTGCGCACCATCGAGCGCGCCGCGCGCGAACTGCGCGAGCTGATCCCCGAAGCGGAGATCCGGGTCGCGCACGGACAGATGCCGGAGAAGGAGCTCGAGCGGGTGATGCTCGATTTCTACCACCGCCGCTTCAACATCCTCGTTTGCTCGACGATCATCGAATCCGGCATCGACATTCCGACGGCCAACACCATCATCATCGAGCGCGCCGACAAGTTCGGCCTCGCCCAGCTGCATCAGCTGCGCGGCCGCGTGGGCCGCTCCCATCATCGGGCTTACGCCTATCTCCTGATTCCGGGGCGCAACGCGATCAGCGCCGACGCGCGCAAGCGGCTCGAAGCGATCGAGTCGCTCGAAGAGCTCGGCGCCGGCTTCGCGCTCGCCTCGCACGATCTCGAGATCCGCGGCGCGGGTGAGCTGCTCGGCGAAGCGCAGAGCGGCGAGATCGACGAGGTGGGTTTCGCGCTCTATGCGGAACTGCTCGAGCGCGCTGTACGGTCGCTCAAGCGCGGCGAGTCGCCGCCCGCCGAGCCCGAGGCGCGCGGCACCGAGATCAACCTGCACGCGCCGGCGCTCTTTCCCGAGCACTACCTGCCGGACGTGCATCTGCGGCTCGTGCTCTACAAGCGGATCGCGAGCGCCGAGAGCCCGGCCGCGGTCGCGGCGCTGCAGGAGGAGGTGGTGGACCGCTTCGGCGCGCTGCCGGAAGCGGGGCGCCTGCTCTTCAAGGCGGCCGAGCTCAAGGTGCGTGCGGGGCCGCTCGGCATCCGCCGGCTCGACGCGGGGGCGAAAGGGATACGTGTCGAGTTCGTCGAGAAGCCGCCGATCGAACCGGGAGCGGTGCTGCGGCTGCTCCACGCCGCGCCGCGCCGCTACCGGCTGGACGGCCCGAACCGCATCCGCATCCTGGGCGATTTCCCCGAGCCCGAGCAGCGCGTGCGCGCCGCGCACGAGTTCCTCGATGCGCTGGAGGCGGAAGCGGCGGTCGCCCCTGCCGAGCGCCGCGTGCATCCGTGAGGCCAGGCGCCGGGATCGGCCCGTCCCCGGTCGCACGGCCGGATCGGTGAGCGCTAGCGGGATTCGACGCCCGCGGCTTTCTCGGGGCGCTTCAGATCGGGGAAGAGCACGTCCTCGAAGCCGAACATGCGCAGATCGCGCATGCGCATCGGATACAGGATCCCGTCGAGGTGATCGCACTCGTGCTGCACCACGCGGGCATGAAAGCCCGACACCGTGCGATCGATCGGGTTGCCGCGCTGATCGTAGCCCGTGTAGCGCAGCTTCCGGTAGCGGCTCACAAGCCCGCGCATGCCGGGCACGCTCAGGCACCCTTCCCACCCGTCTTCCATCTCGTCGCCGATCGGGTGCAGCGTCGGATTGATGAGCACCGTGGTCGGTACCGGCTCGGCGTGCGGGTAGCGCGGGTTCGCCTGCACCCCGAAGATGACGACGCGCAGCGACACGCCGATCTGCGGCGCGGCCAGCCCCGCGCCGTTATAGGCCGCCATGGTGTCGAACATGTCCTCGATCAGGCGATCGAGCTCGGGCGTGCCGAACGCCTCGACCGGCTGCGCCTTGCGGTAGAGCAGCGGTTCGCCCATGCGCAATACCGTGCGTACGGCCATCGGTCCGTTCTCGTAAAGCGGGTACAGTTGCGACATACTATAGCGAAGCAGTCCGCCCGTTAGAAACGATGATCCGTCTGCTCACGGCTCTACTGCTCCTCTGCGGCAGCGTCATTCCGGCGTTGACCGCCACCGGCGCTCCGGCGAACTACGAAATCGAGGTGCTGGTGTTCGAGACCCGGCTCCCCGACCTCGAGGGTGCCGAGCTGTGGACCCAGGCCCAGCCGGCGAACGAGAGCGCCCAGACGGCATCGCCGCGGGAAATGGCGCCCACCGAAGAGTTCAGCAGCATCGCCGAGGCATTGCGGGCGGACGGGCGCTACCGGGTGATGCTGCACAAGCGCTGGGTGCAGCCCGCGGAGCCCCGCTCGAGCGGCTCCGCCGTGGCGCTCACGAGCTGGGATCGGGAGCTCGACGGCGCGTTGCGCTTCTACATGAGCCGCTTCCTTCACGTCGAGCTGAAGCTCCTGTTCCAGCCGCGCTCGACGGCTATCGGCGGCGAAGTCGCCCCGACCTACGTGCTCGAGGAGCAGCGCCGCGTGCGCAGCAACGACCTGCACTACTTCGATCACCCGAAGTTCGGGGCACTGGTGCGGATTCGACCCGCGGCCGGCTGATTCCGGCGACGCGGCTCAGCGCTCGGGAAGGATCAGCGGAATGGCGTGCTCGAGCAGCCGCCGCACCTTCGCGATCCCCTGGCGCAGGTTCGCCTCGATTTCCTTCAGGCTGATCGGCGCCTCTTCCTTGCCGGCCGCGCGATTGACGACGACCGCGATCGCGGCGTAGCGCAGATCGAGCTCCCGCGCGAGCGCCGCCTCCGGCATGCCGGTCATGCCGACCACGTCCGCGCCGTCGCGCTCGAGCCGCCGGATCTCGGCCGCTGTCTCGAAGCGCGGGCCCTGCGTCGCGGCATAGGTTCCGCGCTCAACGGCCGGGATGCCCGCCTGCTTCGCCGCCGCGATAAGCAGCGCGCGCAGCTCCGGGCAATACGGGTAGGTGAAATCGACGTGCCGCACCTCCCCCCGCTCGCCGTCGAAGAAGGTGTGCGCCCGCCCGTAGGTGTAGTCGATGATCTGATCGGGGAACAGAATATCCGTCGCCCGCAGCCCGTCGGCGATGCCGCCGACCGCCGCCACTGCGATGATGCGCTCCACCCCCGCCTGCTTCAGCGCCCAGACGTTGGCGCGGTAATTCACCTGATGCGGCGGAATGGTGTGGTGCGGCCCGTGCCGCGGCAGGAACACGATCTCCCTTCCCTTCAGGCGCCCAAAAACCATGGGACCCGAAGGCTCGCCGTACGGCGTGCGCGCCACCTCGCGCCGTTCGACTTCGAGGTTCTCGAGCTGTGTAAGGCCGCTGCCCCCGATGACGGCGAGCTTCGTCATTGCGCCTCCGCGAAGATGCCGGGCGCGTTGCGCAAGTAGCCCTTGTAGTCCATCCCGTAGCCGAAGACGTAGCGGTCGGGCACCTCGACGCCGCGAAACTCCACCGCAACGTCGCGCGTGCGCGCCCGCCGCTTCACGACGAGCACGGCCTTGTACACCGCCTGCGCCCCGTCCGCGCGGTAGCGCGCCTCGATACCGGCAAGGGTTTCGCCCTCGTCGAGGATATCGTCGATCAGCAGCACCACGCGCCCGCGCGCGTCCTGGGACGGCGGCACGCGCCAGTCGAGCTCGCCGCCGTGCAGCCTGTCGCCGTAGCGCGTGGCATGCACGAAATCGGTCTCGAACGGGAACTGCAGGCGCGGCAGCAGCTTGCCGAACGGCACCACGCCGCCCGTCATGATGCAGACGACCAGTGGATCGGTGGCCGCGAGGCGTTCGGTGATCGCCTGCGCCATGCGGTCGAGCGCCGCCTCCACCTCCTGCGGCGCGTACAGGCGCTCCGCTCGCCGCAGCACCTCCCAAGCCTGCTGAGCAGTGATCGCTTTCACGCGGATACGGTCACGATGTCCGGAGACTTCGCGCGGGGGCGGCGAAGCCGCGGCATTATATCGGCTGCCGTATCCGGGCGAAAGCGCGCCGTTTCAGATGTCGAGCCGCTTCAGGTACTCGCGGAACTTCGAGTTGAGCTCGGGGTGGTCGAGCGCGTACTCGACGGTCGCCTGCAGGTAGCCGAGCTTGCTGCCGCAGTCGTAGCGCTTGCCCTCGAACTCGTAGGCGAGCACCTGCTCGTGCGCGAGCAGCGCCGCGATTCCGTCCGTCAACTGGATCTCGCCGCCCGCGCCGGCACGCACGTTGCGCAGCAGCTCGAAGATGCGCGGCGTGAGGATGTAGCGTCCCACCACCGCCAGGTCGGACGGCGCCTGCGCCGGGCTCGGTTTCTCGACGATTCCCTTGATGCGATAGAGCCGCTCGCCGATCGCTTCGGCGTCGACGATGCCGTAGCTGCCCGTCTCCTCCCGCGCGACACGCTGCACGCCGATCACGGAGCAGCGATGACGGCGGTAGACCTCGACCATCTGCTCGAGCACGCTCGGCGTCGCGCGGATCACGTCGTCCGCGAGCACCACCGCGAACGGCTCGTCGCCGACCACGGGCGAAGCGCAAAGCACCGCATGCCCCAAGCCGAGCGCCTCGGGCTGGCGGGTGTAGATGCAGGTCGCTTCCTCGGGCAGCACCGTGCGCACGCTCGCGAGCAGCGCGAGCTTGCCCTTGGAGCTGAGCTCGCTCTCGAGCTCGTACGCCTTGTCGAAGTGGTCCTCGATCGCGCGCTTGTGCCGGCCCGTGACGAAGATGAGCTGGTGCATTCCGGCGCCGATCGCCTCTTCCGCGGCGTACTGGATGATCGGTTTGTCAACGATCGGCAGTATCTCCTTCGGCGCCGCTTTCGTAGCCGGCAGGAAACGGGTTCCGAGCCCCGCGACCGGGAATACCGCTTTGACGATTCGCTCCATTGTTCTTCGACTACCTCTCGCTACCTTGCAAAAGTAACGTCGTCCTTCCGACCGCTCCGCGACGGGAACGGCGCCAAGATTGGTGCCGCAAGTCGACGGTCGAACGGCTTCGGGCGATCCGTCGAGACCGCAGGGCGGCCGCGCAATCCCTCTTCGCCGCTAGCGGCCGATCCCGAAA
>DATCLR010000119.1:0-2492 GCA_036563785.1 Burkholderiales bacterium
GCGCCACGCCCTCGCGCGCAGCGGCGATGAATTGCGTCCTCGCTTCGCCGAGCTTCGGACCGGCGGTCTCCGCGACCACGCCATTGCGAACCGCCGCCGCCAGGTCGGCACGTGCGTTGCGCGCCTCGATCACCCGCTTGAAGCGACGCGTCTTGCGCGTCTTGCGCGCGCGGGAGTCCCACACGGTGCCGTAGTAGGTCGGGCTGCAGTTGCACGCGCTGACGTCGGCGCCGGCCGAGACACGACACGCCTCTTGATGACGTGCGAACACGGCCTGATAGCGGGTACGCGTGTCCCGCCCCGGCATCGCTAGGTGTAGTTCCTGAGCACGTTGTTCATCCGGGCCTCCCGGGAGGCTGAGGGCTGCCAAGCGGTCCCAACCTCCGAGGAGGAACCCGGATGAAGTTGCACGCTAACGCGGCTTTGTCATTGAGACAGCGTCGTCGGATGGTCCTGCGGGTGATCGAGCAGGGCTGGTCGGTCAGCTCGGCGGCCGCGGCCGCCGAGGTGAGCGAGCGGACCTGCTCGAAGTGGCTCGCGCGCTACCGCTCTGAGGGCGAGCTCGGGCTCCGCGATCACAGCTCGGCCCCGCGGGTGGTGGCCAACCGGACTGACGAGCACCGCGTCCAAGCGGTCGCGGCGTTGCGCCGGTTGCGGTTCAGCGGCCCGGAGATCGCCGAGGTGCTGGCGATGCCGGTCTCGACCGTATCGGGCATCCTGACGCGGATCGGAATGGGCCGGCTCGGGCGGCTCGGGCTGGAGCCCGCCGAGCGCTACGAACGCGCGCGTCCCGGCGAACTGATCCACATCGACGTCAAGAAACTCGGCAAGATCGAGCGCGGCGCCGGTCACCGCGTCACCGGCCGCCGCCGCGGCAACCCGACCAAGACCGACGGCTCAGGTATCCGCCGTCGCCAGGTCGGCTGGGAATGCGTGCACGTCGCGATCGACGACTGCACTCGCCTCGCCTACGCCGAGGTCCTCAGCAACGAAAAGACCGCGACGGTCATCGCCTTTCTCGGCCGCGCGGTCGCGTTCTACCGCCGCCACGGCATCACCGTCGAGCGGCTCATGACCGACAACGGCTCGGCCTACCGCTCCGCCGTGCACGCGATCGCCTGCCACGGTCTCGGCATCCGCCACCTTCGAACTCGACCCTACCGGCCCCAAACCAATGGCAAGGCCGAGCGACTCATCCGCACGATGCTCGCCGGCTGGGCTTACGGCGCGATCTACCGCAACAGCCGAGAACGCGCCGCAGCCCTTGACGGCTGGCTCCACCACTACAACCATCACCGACGACACTCAGCCATCGGCCGCCAACCGCCCATCACACGGCTGAACAACCTGCTCGGGTCCTACACCTAGGCGCGCTCCAGGTCGGTGGTGTACCGGACGCGGCGGGCGTCCAGCGTCTCGACCAGCTCGCACAGCAGGTGCTGGACGTCGCGCAGCCGCCGGCGGGCGGCCTCCGCGTGCACCTGCGCGCGAACGCGCGCGAGCGAGCCGGCGTACACGCGGTCGACCTCGTCCTGGAAGCGCGCGTAGCCCATGCACAGCACCTTGCCGTGCTCCTCGACGATCATCCGCTCGCCGATCGCGCGCTGCTCGTCGCTCCAGATCATCATCGCGTCGCCGTAGCGGTCGGTGCCGAACCGCCGCGTGATCTCCAGCTGAAGCTCGGCGACCTTCATCGTGTTCGCGTCCTCCGGGAACGCGAGGAACTGGATGTCGCGGCGCAGGATCTCGGTCCACCCGAAGTACTGCGCGAGCCGAAAACAGCGTCGTGAGCTCCACATCCTGCGCGCGCTCGCCGGCGCCCCAGGTTTCGTAGAAGCCGCGGCGCAGGATGTTGTAGAGCCGGCTCTGCAGGTCGAACGCCGCGGCCGCCAGCGGCTCCCGGTACTTCGCGAGCGTCTCCTCCGCGCGAAGCTCGCGGTCGAACAGCTTGCTGCGCTTGTTCGCGCAGATCGCGAATGCCCCGCTCAGCACCGCGGCAAGCACGCTCCCGGCGAACGCGATCCAGGCGCCGCGCACGAGCCCCGTCCGCGCGGTGGCGATGCCGGCGTTGGAGCTGTCGCCTCTCATGGGCGCGATCGGCGCAAGATCCTACGCCCGCCCCAACTGATATTTCAGCGGTCAGACCCCTGATATTTCAGTTCGACCGCGCCGGCCTCGCGCCGCGCCGGTCCCCGCCTACCGCACCGCACCGCGCCGCTCCCGCCTTGCGCCGCGCCGCGTCGCTCCCCGCCTACCGCGCGCCGGTCGGCCCGCGTCGGCACTCCCCGGCGCCGCGCTCGCAAGCTCGCGCTCTCAGCGCGCCGGGGAGCGCCGCCGCGGTCCGCCCAGGAACCTGCTTGGCCGGCCGGCGCCCGGACGCCGTCCGCGCGTGAGGCGGGCACGGACAGCACGCACGGTGCCGTGCCTCTGTGCGATGTCGCGATCGGAGCGCCGGCCGCGGACGGTCGAGGGCTCGGCTGCTGCTCCGGGCC
>DATCLR010000278.1:0-7672 GCA_036563785.1 Burkholderiales bacterium
CTCCACCACTTCCGGCGGCAGCGCCGGCGCGGGCGGCTGCTTGTTCCAGCCGATGCGCTCGAGGTAGTCGCGCACGTACTGCTTGTCGAAGCTCGGCGGGCTCGACCCCGGACGGTACTGATCGACCGGCCAGAAGCGCGAGGAGTCGGGCGTCAGCGCCTCGTCGATCAGCGTGAGCGTGCCCTTGTCGTCCAGACCGAACTCGAACTTGGTATCGGCGATGATGATGCCGCGGCCGAGGGCGTGCTCGGCCGCCTCGCGGTAGAGCCTGATGCTCACGTCGCGCACCTTCGCGGCGACGTCGGCGCCGAGCAGCTCAACGGTCTTCTCGAAGCTGATGTTCTCGTCGTGCGCGCCCGCCGCCGCCTTGGTGGAGGGGGTGTAGATCGGCTCGGGCAGCCGGTCCGCCTCGCGCAGACCCGCCGGCAGGGCGATGCCGCAAACGGTGCCGCTCCGGCGGTATTCCTTCCAGCCGGAGCCCGCGATGTAGCCCCGTACAATGGCCTCGACCGGCAGCGGCTTGAGCTTGCGCACCACCACGGCGCGGCCTTCGACCGTGCGCCGCTCGTCGGGATCGATCAGCGCCCGCTCGAGCGGCACGTCGGCGAGGTGATTCGGCACGATGTGCCGGGTGCGGCCGAACCAGAAGTTCGAGAGCCGGGTGAGGACGGCGCCCTTGCCCGGTATGGGCGTCGGCAGAACCACGTCGAAGGCCGAAAGCCGGTCGGTGGTGACGATGAGCATGTGGTCGTCGCCCACCGCGTAGATGTCCCGCACCTTGCCCCGGTGGAGCAGCTCGAGGCTCTTGATCTGCGATTCGAAAAGCGTGTCGGTCACGGGTGCGTCCTCGCAAAAGGGCCGACATTCTACCCGTACCGTCCGGGGTCCGGCAGCCGCGGCGCTCCGGCACACTTCCGGCGCACCTGCGTGCGAACGTGGGGCGAAACCGCGGAAAGCCGGCTTTCCGTGCTCGTGCGGGCCGCGGCGTCCCGGTCGCCGCCGGCCTCTCGCCCGGGAGGTTCGGCGTCCGCGCGCACGAATCGGGTACCGCCCCGCCATTCGGCCCGCGGCGGTTCACCGCCGGTCCGCCCGCGCGCGAATTTCGCGTCGGCTTGTCCCTACGAGCGGTGGGGACATGATATAGTTCGCGCGCTTCGAGTCTCCACTCGAAGGTCTCCCTCCACACGAGTCGGTAGGTGGCGCTCACTCTCGCCTATCTCGCCATTCTCGTTGCCGCCGTATCGGGCCTGGCAGCGCTGCCGTTCGGCACGCGCCGCCGGCTCGCGCAGCGCGCGGTATTCCTGCTGCTCGCCGCATCGGGGGCGCTCGCGATCGCCGCCGGCGCGTGGGCGCTCGGTGCCGGGCTCGAGCAGCGCGGCGAGATCGCGCTCGGGCTCCCTTGGCTGCACTGGCAGATGCGCCTCGACGCGCTGTCGGGCTTCTTCTACGTACTGATCGGCGTCGTCGTGCTCGCGGCGAGCCTCTACGGGCCGGGTTATCTGCGCGAGTACGAGCGCGCACCGCGTCCGATCGCGGTGCTGCATCTCGCGACGGGGATCTTCGTCGCCGGCATGCTCCTCGTCGTGCTCGCCGACGATGCGCTCTCCTTCATGATCGCGTGGGAGCTCATGTCCGTCGCGAGCTATCTGCTCGTGACGTTCGAGCACGAGCGCGGCGCGAACCGCCGCGCCGGCTTCCTCTATCTCCTCATGGCGCACGTCGGCGCGCTCGCGATCCTCCTCGCGTTCGGCGTACTCGCCGCGTTCGGCGGCGGCTTCACGTTCGCGCAGATGGCGGCCGGCGAGCTCACGCCGCTCTGGGCGACGGTGGCGTTCGCGTTCGCGCTCGCAGGCTTCGGCGCCAAAGCGGGTCTCGTGCCGCTGCACGCGTGGCTCCCGGAAGCGCATCCGGTGGCGCCGTCGCACGTCTCGGCCCTCATGAGCGGCGTGATGCTCAAAGTGGCGATCTACGGCTTCGTGCGCGTCACGTACGGGCTGATCGGACAGTACTACTGGGGCTGGGGCCTGCTGCTCCTCGTGCTCGGCGCCGCGAGCGCGCTCGCCGGCGTGCTCTACGCCATCCAGCAGAACGAGCTCAAGCGGCTGCTCGCGTATTCCTCGATCGAGAACGTCGGCATCGTCTTCCTCGGCCTCGGGCTGTCGCTCATCTTCCTCGGCACGGGCCAGCCGGTGCTCGGCACGCTCGGCCTCGTCGCGGCGCTCTACCACGCCTTCAACCATGCGCTCTTCAAGGGGCTCCTGTTCCTCGGCGCCGGCGCGGTGATCATGCGCACCCACGAGCGCGATCTGGAGCACATGGGCGGCCTCATCCGGCGCATGCCGGTGACCGCGGGGCTCTTCCTCGTCGGCTCGATCGCGATCTCGGCGCTGCCGCCGTTCAACGGTTTCGTCTCCGAGTGGCTCACGTTCCAGACGGCGCTGCGCGCCCCGGTGCTCGACGGCGGCGTCGAGACCGCCGTGCTCCGCAGCCTGATACCGCTCGCGGCCGCGGCGCTCGCGCTGACCGGCGCGCTCGCCGCCGCCTGCTTCATCAAGGCCTACGGCATCGCGTTCCTCGGGCGCCCGCGCACGCGCCACGTCGCGCGGGCGCGCGAAGTCTCCCGCGGCATGCTCGCCGGCATGGCGCTGCTCGCCGGCGGCTGCCTGCTGCTCGGCGTCCTGCCGACGCCGGTGATCGCCGCGCTCGCGCCGCTCACGCGTCTGCTGCTCGACGTCCAGCTGCCGCAGGCGACCGCGAGCGGCTGGCTCTGGCTCACGCCGGTCGCCCCCAGCGTGGCGTCCTACTCCGCGCCCCTCGTCGCCTTCGCCATCGCGCTCGTGTTCGCGCTCGGCTACGTGCTGTTCAAGCGCCGCGCGAAGCCGCCGCGGTACACGCCGGCCTGGGACTGCGGCTTCGGCGGGCTCACGGCGCGCATGCAGTACAGCTCCACGGGCTTCGCCATGCCCATGCGGCGCGTGTTCGCGCCCGCCTGGCGCATCGAGGAGCGCGTCGAGACGACGCCCGGCCCCGACGCGCTCGGGCGCCCGCGCGCGATCCGGCACGCGCTGCACGTGCTCGACTGGTCGTGGCTCAAGGCGTACGTGCCGATCGGGCGCCTGGTGCTCGCGGCCGCGCGGCGCATCGGCGCGCTGCAGGCCGGGAGCATCCACACCTATCTCGTGTACTCGTTCGTGACGCTGCTCGTGCTCCTCGTGGTGCAGTGGCTGGTCGGCGCGGCGTGAGGAGGCGGGCACGATGACGGCACACGCTTTCCTCGTCTGGGCGCTCGCGCTCGTGCAAGCGCTCGCGCTCGCGGCGGCCGCGCCGCTCCTCGCGGGCTGGATCAAGCGCGTCAAGTGCGCGAGCCAGAACCGCGCCGCGCCGCCGCTGTGGCAGCCGTACCGCGACCTCGCCAAGCTTCTGCGCAAGGAGGTCGTGCTCGCCGAGAACGCCTCGTGGCTGTTCCGCGCGGCGCCCTACGTCGTCTTCGCCGCAACGCTCCTCGCCGCAGCGGCGGTGCCGGTCTTCGCCGTCGATCTTCCGACCGCCGCGATCGCGGACGTCATCGTCATCGCCGGCTTCTTCGCGCTCGCGCGCTTCTTCACCGCGCTCGCCGGCCTCGACATCGGCACCGCCTTCGGCGGCATGGGCTCGGCGCGCGAGATGATGGTGGGCGCGCTCGCCGAGCCGGCGATGCTCATGGCCGTGTTCACGCTCGCGATGACCGCGAACTCGACGAACGTCGCGACCGTCGTGGACTACGTGCTGAACGCGGGGCTCGTGCTCCGGCCGTCGTTCCTGTTCGCGCTGCTCGCGCTCGCGATGGTGGCGGTGGCGGAGACCGGCCGCATCCCGGTCGACAACCCCGCGACCCATCTCGAGCTCACGATGCTGCACGAGGCGATGATCCTCGAATACACCGGCCGGCATCTCGCGCTCATCGAGTGGGCCTCGCAGATCAAGCTCGCGATCTACGCCGTGCTCGTCGCGAATCTGTTCCTGCCCTGGGGCATCGCGCAGGAGCTCGCGCCCGCGGCGCTCGGCCTCGGCGTGCTCGCCGTCGCCGCCAAGCTCGCCGCGCTCGGCGCGGTGCTGGTCGTCTGGGAGACGGTGCTCGCCAAGATGCGGCTCTTCCGCGTGCCGCAGTTCCTCGGCTTCGCGTTCCTGCTGGCGCTGCTCGGCGTGCTGACTTTCGTCGTCCTCGAGACCGCAGGGGTGAACGCGTGAGCCTCGCGCAGCTCGGCCTGTACGACCAGGCGATCATCGTCTTCGCGGCGCTGGTGCTGTTCACCTCGTTCATCATGCTCGCGCAGCCGCGCATGCTGCCCCTGGTTTTCGCCTTCGCCTGGCAGGGGGTGCTGCTCGCGGTGGTGACGGGCCTGGTCGCCTACGTCTCCAACCACCCGCACCTCTACCTCTCCGCCGGTCTCACGGTGGTGCTGAAGGTGTTCCTGATCCCGTGGCTGCTCTACCGCCTGGCGCTGCGCCTCGGGATCGAGCACGAAGCCGAGGACATCCGGCATCCGTCGCTGCTGCTCCTCGCGGGCGCGGCACTCGTCCTCTTCAGCTACTACGTGGCGCTGCCGATCGTGCGCCTCTCGGGGCTCGCCACCCGCAACACCGTCGCCGTGAGCATCGCGGTGGTGCTCGTCGGGATGCTGCTCATGATCGCGCGCAAGAAGGCCGTCGCGCAGGTGATCGGGTTCATGTCGATCGAGAACGGCCTCTTCTTCGCCGCGGTGGTCTCGACCTACGGCATGCCGCTCATCGTCGAGCTCGGCGTCGCCTTCGACGTGCTGGTCGCCGCGATCCTCTTCGGCGTCTTCTTCTTCCACATGCGCGAGTCGTTCGACACGCTCGACGTCGACCGCCTGAACCGGCTGTCCGAGGCGCACGAGAGCATCCTCACGCACGACGAGGCCGCGGACGCCGTCGCTGTCGGGGAGCGCCCGTGATGCTGCTCGAAGCCACGCTCGTCGCGCCGCTCCTCGGGAGCCTGATCCTCGCCTTCTGCGGGCACCGGCCGGCCGGCGGCTGGATCAACGTCGGCACGAGCGCGCTCACCTTCGC
The DNA here is from genome assembly GCA_036563785.1 of Burkholderiales bacterium. Lineage (GTDB taxonomy): Bacteria > Pseudomonadota > Gammaproteobacteria > Acidiferrobacterales > Sulfurifustaceae > JACQFZ01. Next base: position 5,071 of record DATCLR010000278.1, read on the forward strand.
CGCGTCGCTCGCCATGGCGCTCGAGGTGTTCGCGCGCGGGCCGATGCACACGAGCGGCGGGCTCTTCTACATCGACGCGTTCAACGTGTACCTGGTCGCGCTCACGGCGTTCGTCGGGCTCACCACCGCGATCTTCTCCCGCCCCTACATGCGCCACGAGGTCGAGCGCGGGCGCCTCACCGACCGGCGCCTGCGCCTCTACCACGCGATGTACCAGGGCTTCATGTTCGCGATGCTGCTCGCGCTCGCGACCGACAACCTCGGCATCCTGTGGGTCGCGATGGAGGCGGCGACCCTCACGACCGTGCTGCTCGTGTCGCTCTACCGCACGCCCGAGTCGATCGAGGCCGCGTGGAAGTATTTCATCCTCTGCGGCGTCGGCATCGCGCTCGCGCTCTTCGGCACGGTGCTCGTCTACTTCGCGGCCGAGCAGCGGCTCGAGGAGCACCAGAACGCGCTCGCCTGGACGGTTCTTCACGGCGCCGCCGCGAGCCTCGACCCGGCGGTGCTGTCGCTCGCGTTCGTGTTCCTGCTGGTCGGCTACGGCACCAAGGTGGGACTCGTGCCGCTGCACAACTGGCTCCCCGACGCGCACTCCGAAGGCCCGACGCCGATGTCGGCGGTGCTGTCGGGCCTGCTCCTCAACGTGGCGCTGTACGCGCTCGTGCGCTTCAAGATGCTCGTCGACGCGTCGCTGCAGAACCAGCTCGCCGGCTACCTGATGATGGGCTTCGGGCTCCTGTCGTTCACCGTGGCGAGCCTGTTCCTGCACCGCCAGCACGACATCAAGCGCATGTTCAGCTACTCCTCGATCGAGCACATGGGCCTCATGACCTACGCGTTCGGCCTCGGCGGTCCGCTCGCCACCTTCGGGGCGCTGCTGCACATGACGGTGCATTCGCTCACGAAGAGCGCGATCTTCATCACCGTCGGGCACGCCGCCCAGCTCGCCGGCACGCAGCGCATCGACCGCATTCGCGGGCTCATCCGCACGCAGCCGGCGATCGGCTGGGGCCTGCTGCTCGGCACCATCGCGATCGCCGGCTTCCCGCCGTTCGGCGTGTTCACCAGCGAGTTCCTGCTGCTCACGGCGACCATGAAGTCGTGGCCGTGGCTCGCGGTGCCGCTGCTCCTCGGTTTCGGCATCGCGTTCGCCGGACTGTTCCGGCACCTGCACCCGATGGTGTACGGCGAACCCCCCGCGGAGCAGAAGCCCGTGCGCGCCAACATGCTGCCCGTCATGGTGCACCTCGCCCTCGTGCTCTGGCTCGGGCTCTCGATCCCGGGCTTCCTCGCCCGCTGGTTCGAACAGGCGACGATCCTGATCTCCGGCGCCTCGCCGCTCTGAGCACCGCGCGCACATGACGGCCACGTCCTGGACCACCGAATTCCTGGAGCGGCTCGCCGCCGAGGGCGTGCGCGCGGAGCGCCGGGCGGCAGCGGCGCTCGCGCCGGCGCAGGCGGTCGACGTCGCCGCGGACGACTGGGGTAAGCTCGGCGCCGCCGCCAGCACGGCGGGCTGCCGCTACGTCGCGGGCTTCGGCGACGACACGGGCGATGCGCTCGCCGTGTACGCCTGCTTCGAGCGGCACGGCGTCTACCTGCTCGCGCGCACGACGGTTCCGCGCACCGCCCCGCGGCTCGCCTCGCACGCGCCGCTCTTTCCCGCAGCCGAGCGCGCCGAGCGCCACACGCGCGACATGCTCGGCATCGTGTTCGAGGGACATCCGGACCCGCGCCGCTGGACCCGGCACCGCGCCTGGAGCGAGGAGGACTATCCGCTGCGCAAGGATTTCCCGGTTGCCGGCCGCGCAAGCGGCGCGACGCCCGCCGACAGCGGCTATCCGTTCCTCAGCGCGCATGGGAGCGGCGTGCACGAGATCCCGGTCGGGCCGGTGCACGCCGGCATCATCGAGCCGGGGCATTTCCGCTTTCTCGCGGTCGGCGAGAGCGTGCTCCACCTCGAGGCGCGCCTCGGCTACGTGCACAAGGGCATCGAGAAGATCGCGGAAGGGCGCGACCCGGCCGGGCTCGCGCGGCTCGCCGCGCGCGTTTCGGGCGACACCACGGTCGGGCACAGCCTGGCCGCCTGCCTCGCGATGGAGCGCGCCGCGGGCATCGAGGCGCCGCCGCGCGCCGTCTGGCTTCGCGCGATCATGGCCGAGCGCGAGCGCATCGCGAACCATCTGGGCGACATCGGCGCGATCCTGAACGACGTCGCCTTCGCCTTCGGGTTCTATCAGTTCGGCCGGCTGCGCGAGCGGTGGCAGCGCACCTCGCAGCGCGCGTTCGGGCACCGTTTCATGATGGACCGCATCGTTCCCGGCGGCGTCGCCGTGGACCTCGCGGCGGCCCACGCCGCGGAGATGTGGAGCGAGCTCGAGACGCTGCGGCGCGAGCTCGCGGGTCTGCTCGCGATCTACCGCGATACGCCGAGCGTGGAGGACCGCGTCGTCGCGACCGGCGTGCTCGCGCCCGACACGGCGCGCGCGCTCGGCGCGCTCGGCTACGTCGGCCGCGCGAGCGGCGTCGATTTCGACGTGCGCCGCGACGCGCCGTATCCGCCCTACGGGGAGCTGAACGTACGCGTCCCCGTGTACCG
>DATCLR010000279.1:0-4039 GCA_036563785.1 Burkholderiales bacterium
CGGCGAGCGCCTGCTTGGCGGTGAGAAGCTTCGTCACGGGCGTGAGAAGGCGCAGAAGCGCGCGCTGCCCGTCGTTGATCTCGTTCGCCTCCTCGCGGCCCATGAGCGCGACCAGCTCGAACGCGAGCGCCGTCGCGGCGCGCGTCTCGGCTTCGAGATCGGCGAGCGTCTCGCGGTGGAGCGGCAGCTGCGCGAGCTTCGCGCCGAACGCCTCGCGCTCCTCGGCATAGGCGCGCGCGAGCGCGAGTGCGCGGCGCATGAACGCGGCCGCGGTGACGCTGTTCCACGCGCGCGTGATCCGCAGCATCGGCTCGATGTGGCGCGTGCCGTTGCTCGTGCCCATCACCGCCTCGGCCAGCGCGCCGTCGAGGAAGAGCTCCGCGGTCGGCACCTTGCGCGTGCCGAGCTTGTCCTTGAGGCGCTCGACGCGGATGCCGTTCAGCGAGCCGTCGGGGTTGTGCGTCTCCAGATAGAAGAGCGCGAGACCGCTGCCGCCCGGCCCGTTGCCTTCGGGGCGCGCGAGCGTGAGCGCCATCTGCGAGGTGACCGCCGACGTGAACCACTTCTTGCCGTAGAGCCGCCAGCGGCCGTCCGCCTGCGGCACGGCGCGGGTTTGCGAACGCCCGACGTCGGAGCCGCCCGTGGTCTCGGTCATCCACTGTCCGCTGGTCCATGCCTGCGCCGGGTCGCGGCTCGTGAGCCGCGGCAGCGCCCTATCGATGAGCGCCTTGTTGCCGCTCGCGAGCAGCGTGCGCGCGGCGCCGTCCGTCATCGCGAGCGGGCAGGTGTAGACGTCGGACGAGGGATGGAACAGGTAGACCAGCGCGAACTGGTGCAGGCGCGCGTAGCGGCCGTGGCGCTGCTCGTAGGGGATGGCGACGAGGCCGTGCTCGGCGGCGAGCACCGCCGCGCGCTGCCAGAGCGGTGTGAGCTCGATCTCGTCGATGCGGTTGCCCCAGGGGTCCCATTGCGTGAGCCGCGGCTCGTTCAGCCGGTCGCGCTGCTGCAGCTCGTAGAGCTCTTCCCCCGCGAGCGCACCCATCTCGGTCAACGCCGGCTCGATGTCGGCGAGGACCTCCGGCGGCAGCAGGCGCCCGAGCAAGGCGCGGAGAAATCGGTCGTCCAGGTACTGGTTGCCGAGGCGCGGCGGCGACTGCGTGAAGAGCTCGTTCATCGAGGCTTCGGAGATGACGGGATCCGGCGAGTGTACAGCAGCGCCGGCCACAGGGAAGGCGCTTTGCCCCATTTCGGGGCGCACCGGCACGGCCCGCCCGCGGACAGCCGGGACGGCCGCACGCCCGCGGGCGGGTGACCTATAGTTCGTCTAGAACTGAGTCCAAGTCGACAACTCAACGCGGCCCGTGCCGCGCCCGGCACCCACAACAACGGCACCACCGCCGGGAACCGCCGTGCACAAAGGAGAGCAACCATGAAGCAACCCCTCGGAATGTTGGGCGCGATCGCGGCCGGCCTGCTCGCGGTCCTCGCAGTACCGGCCGATAACGCGCGCGCCGCCGCACCGATCGTACTGAAGGCGTCGCACTTCCTGCCGCCCGAGCATTCGCTCGCGCGCGACCTCGCCGCCTGGGGCGAAGAGCTCAAGGCGAAGTCGAAGGGCCAGCTCGAGCTCCAGATCTTTCCGGCGAACCAGCTCGCCCCGCCGCCGAAGCACTACGACCTCGCCGCGAGCGGCGAGGCCGATATCGCGATGGCGCTGCACGGATACACGCCCGGCCGGTTCCCGCTCACCGAGGTCGCGCAGCTGCCGTTCGTGGTGCGCGAGGCCGCCGCGAGCTCGGCGCGCCTGACCGAGCTCGCGCCGCAGTATCTCGCGAAGGAGCACGTCGACGTGAAGATCCTGCTCCTCGTCGCCGCGGCGCCGAGCAAGATCCATCTCGCCCGCAAGCGCATCGATTCGATCCGCGACTTCAAGGGCCTGCGGCTGCGGTTCTCCGGCAGCGCCGCCGGCGAATCCGTGCGGGCGCTCGGCGGCATTCCGATCGAGATGCCGCCGGCCAACGTCGCCGACGCCATGAGGAGCGGCGAGCTCGACGGCACGATCTTTCCGTACGAGGCGGTGAAGACGTTCCGCATCCCCGAGGTTTCGAAGTATTCGGTCGAGCCGGGCTTCAGCTCGGTGACGTTCTTCGTCGTCATGAACCGCAAGCGCTACGAGTCGCTGCCGAAGCGCCTGCGCGACCTGATCGACGCGACCACGGGGCCCGCGGCCGCGCGGCGCTTCGGTGCGCATCTCGACGAGCAGGAGAACATCGGCCGCAAGGCGATGATCGACAGGGGCGTCGAGATCATCCGGCTGAGCGACGCGGCCATCAGCCGCATGGAAGCCGCGACGCTCAACTACACCCGCCGGGTGCTGAACGACCTCGAGAAGCGCGGCCTGCCGGCGAACACCGTTTACCTCGAGATGGTTTCGGCCAACGCTTCGGTGCGCTAGGCGCGCGGCCTTCCGCGGGAACGAAGAATCGCGAGACCGGCCGCGGGCGGCGAGAACCGCAGCCGGAGGCAGCGCCCGCGGCCGGATATCGGATCAGGTCTTGAGCTCGATCCAGGTCGCCACACCGACGGCGCAAAGCGCCTCGCCCTCCGCATAGAGCGCGGTGCCCACGCGGTGCTTGCGCCCTTCCGCCGCGATGCGCCACCCGACGATCACGCACGGCTCGTCGGCGAGAGGGCGGCGGTCGATGCGCACGGCGAGCTCGCCGAGGAGCGCGGGCCGATCGTCCCGCACCGAGGCGTAATAGCCGGGGCAATCGAGCGACGCCCATATGAACTCGGGCTTCACCTTGCCTTCGGCATCCGCGAGCGAGAGGTCCGGCAGCCACGGGGCCGCCACGATGTCGGTGCCTTCCACCGGCCCCGGAAAGATCCGGAGCCCGTCGCCCTGCGCGCGTTCCGGCCCGCACACGAAGCAGCGCGGCACCGTGTGCCGCCGAAAGCCCGCGAAATGCTGCGCCGCGGCGAGCGCCTCCACATAGCTCGGCGCGCGCGGCGGCGTCACGTCGACCGACGCCGGTCGGGCGCTCGCGATCACCTCGCTCTCGCGGCGCAGCTGCCACTCCTCCGGCCCCTGCGGCACCAGCTCGAGCACCGTCGCGAGCGGCGCCGCGCGATGCAGCCGCACGTTGACGCTCCGCTGCAGCACCGAGGCGATCAGGCCGCAGAGGTAGCCGCCGTTGCCGGCCTCCGGCGGCCCGTTGAAGCGCGGGTGGATGGTGATCAGCTCGGACATTGCGTCATTATACATGGGCCCCCTTTATCCGCTGCTTCGGGGGCGAACGTTGCGTAGAGGCTCCACATGCGCGTTTTCGTTACGGGTGCCGCGGGTTTTGTCGGGAAACACCTCGTCGAACGGCTTCGACGGGAGGGGCATGAGGTTCGCGCGCTCGTGCGCGAAGCGCGAACGCCGGACGATGTGGCGGGCCGGCTCGAGGACGTCTCCGCCTGGGCGCATCGGCTTTCCGGGTGCGATGCCGTCGTTCACCTGGCCGCAATCATCGACACGTGGCGGCGCTGGGACGACTTCGAAAAGGTCAACGTTCAAGCCACGCGCGAGCTGATCGCTGCGGCGGACCGGGCGGGCGTGAAGCGGTTCGTGTTCGTCAGCTCCGAATCGGTGATGCAGGACGGCGCGCCGCTGCTCGACGTCGACGAGACCGCGCCGCTGCCCGTCCGGCCGAGCTCCGATTACGGCCGTTCCAAGCAGCTCGCCGAGAAAGCGGTCCTCGACTACCCCGGCTCGATCGAGCGCATCGTGCTGCGCCCCACCTTCATCTGGGGAACCGGCTCGCCGCAGCTCGAACGGATCGTCTACCTCGCCCGCAAAGGCAGGCTGCCGCTCTTCGACGGCGGAAAGCCCGCCTTCGAGCACGTCCATGTCGATACCGTGACGCAGGTCCTGGCGGCGTCTTTGACGAAGGGCGCCGATCGGCGGATCTACCTCGTCACCAACAACGAATCCATGCCCGTCGGCGAGTTCTTCGCCGCCGTGCTGAGAGCCTACGGCGTACTTCCGCCGAAA